>CAZSVW010000150.1:0-2587 GCA_964610485.1 Candidatus Hydrothermarchaeota archaeon
CCTGTCTGGGGTTTAAATTATAACCTTCCAGTTTCTTTATTATATTCTCTGCCTGAATTATACGGTTATCAAGGCTATCAATAAGTTTCACTTTTTAAATTATCTAGCGCCCTTCTTTAGATTGCAATTGATGCATGCCCATTGGCCATTAGCGACCGTTGTAAGACCTCCTTTGCTGTGGGGAATTATATGGTCTACTGTACCATCGTCAAAAGACGTTTTTTGCTTACAACCTTCTAACTTTAGCTGGCAAAACCCTTTATCTCTCCAATAAACTGCTAGCTTCTGCCAATAATCGAAGCTCCTTTCTGGATCTTTTGGCTTAATATCGGGATTAAACTCTAAGAATTTAGATAGGATAATATTGAATCTCTTTTCAATCGATCCCTTAGAGTCAGCCGAGGTTTTCCGATAAATATTATATTCATAAAAAGGAATTTCATCCTCTTTTTCGCCAGATTCTGTTTTGTTAACCCTTATCATAAAATTGATAAAGAACTCTTTCAAACCCAGGCTAACGCTATCTATGGCATAATTCTCCAATATATTATTAGCCAGTAAGCAAAGTGAGATAAAATCGGCATTAAATTTAATGACCTGAGCCGTATCTCCGAATTGCTCCTGTAAAAAATTCAATATCTTACGTATACTATTGGCAACCCGCATCGGCGGCAATTCCGTTCTATATGTATTATAAATTTCCTGGAGATACCTGAATTTCACATCTGTAACCTGTTTTCTTAAAATAATCAAATACAGCTGTGCTAGAATATATCTGTGTGTGAACCTATGGTTTTTTATCCCCAATTTGCTCATGAACGGATGACCGGCTAATGATACTATCTCATTTCTCAGATTTCCCATCATAGCATTCAGTTTTTCAGCAGAATTCAACGGCAGTCCTTCTTGTAGCCTCAGAAATATCTTACAGGTCTCCTCATCTTCTGTAGTATAAAACACTATTGCATAAATGATATAGCTTCTTATCTTATTCTTTAGTGCGTCTGGAAGTTCGCTATAATAAGTTTCTCTGTTGAACTCCGGAGAGTACTTTGGATTGATAGGGAATTCATCATTCAAAAAACTTCTTAAAATGGTCTTTAATCTCTGCTGTCCATCTAAACACTCATACTTCCCATCAGCTACTTGCCTAAAAAAGATGGTGTTAATATTATAGCCTCTCATGATAGAATCAATGAGTTTCTGTTTTCTGGGAAGATCCCACACTTCACTCCTCTGGAATTCGGTATTGAAGATTATCTTACCCGCTTTATCTAAATTGGATAAAGCGTCTACCATGAATGGCTGAGGAGGAGAGCATGCCAACACTTGCAAAAATCTCACGATGTACTTTTCATCTATGGAAGGGAGGCCACTTTTGGCTTCTGCAACGGATTTCTTTACTCTTCCTCGTCTTGGCTTACTTTTTGACCACAGTTTATTTATAGCGATACCTGCTGGGCTATACTTATAGAACGCTCTAGAAAAGCCCCGATTGTCAACATCAATACCTAATTCCGATTTCCAACCGATTATTATTTCTCTCGTTCGAATTATCTGTTCGCCCTGAGAGAGCCCCTTCAAATCATCACTTCTACTCATACCGAATGTATCTATAATGCAATATCTATGATCTAAAGAAAGAATGCTTATATTTTTTTCCGGATTCGCTACGAACATTAGGTCGTTCAATAGGATCGCGTTCTTACCTGTCAAGTATTTTATCTCGGCCCCTTTTTCGTATATAAGATTTATTAACCTAATCTCTTGCTCGGTCGATTTTGCCGAGAAAAGGCCGTCAAGTAAAGATTTCAATTCATCGTTCTTTTTAAGACTGATAAAAAATCTGTACCAAGCACCTTGCGGAATCATGGTACGACCCACTGGCTCGACACCAGAGCCCCTTATACCTTTTGCATTATAATCCAATATCCTGATTATCGGTTGCATTTCGTCTTCAGTCAAGTCATCATCTCCTTTCATCACTCTCGTCCGCCAAAATTCTCTAAACTGCTTGCTCTGCTTATTCCAGATTTCTTTAGACTTTTTCTCATCATATGTTTTGACAAACTCTTCAAATAATAACTTTATCTTATCTCTTTCCATAAATGGCTCCTTTCCCCTAACTAATTTAAAGATTTACTTTTGATATTACATAATTTACAAAAGCTGAAGAAGAAACTAACATAAATTTGGCATCTTCATAAGAAAGCGTAGGTTCATCTAAAAGAGGATGACGAATACCTTCCGCATCACTTGTATAACCATAGAGTTTTTTAAATGCTTCTATTAACGCAGGATGCAATTTTATATTTTTCTCACTCTTTATCTTACCCAGACAATTTCCTAAAGTAGCTTTTTTATTTTTCGTAACAATTTTACAAATTGCTTCAACAGCACTGATAGACTCTTTTATAGAATTTCGGTAGTCAGGATTTTTTCTATCGGATAATAACTCTAAAGCTCTCTTTAAGTGAACTTTTACTGGTTTAAATGGTTGCTCTAAAGCTTCCTCTATTTCAGATATTTCTTCTTCGGATGTAATCTCTATAATTTCTTCCTCCACAAAACGATAGGCTGAATTTTC
>CAZSVW010000151.1:0-2574 GCA_964610485.1 Candidatus Hydrothermarchaeota archaeon
ACTCTCCTGAACCCTCTTTGGACTTATTTTTGATATCATAAAGGTATTGAGAAACAGATATTGCTGCTGTTGAAGGGAAAACCTTCCATCCTTCACCTTCTTCCAATCCTATTTTATAATCCTTCTGAATGATTTCCCTATACGTATTTCTACCGAACAGTCTCTTAATAACTCCAATTGCACATAATCTTTCCTTGCCTTCCTTATCAAAAATACCCTTTTCTCCACTCTCCTCCATCACGCTTGCTAATTTTTCCCAGAAATCAGAATATACAGGTTTTCTGAATGGAACAGTCAGATTTCTGAATCTTTTACTCAATTCTTTTTCATACCCATAGATAAGTGCCTCATTCTCTCCACAGAGGGTGCACTTGCTACCAATTTCTTCCTTCTGTGTAAAATTCCTTAATGACTTACGCATCCCCATATTTCTTTCTACAAGGTCATACAGGTATCCATATATCATTCCAATGTTGTTTTTTTCTTTAAGAGGTTTGTATACCTTTTCAAATTCCCTTTTTTCTGTTATATCAAGCAATTCAGAATAAATTTCAATGAATTTATTACACGCTTCTTCTGAATCCAAATCCTTAACATTTTTCATTCCAGGATTCCATTTATAAACAGAATAATTCATCTCAAGGAAGTTTAACACCTGCTTATTCCACATATCTTCAAGATACTTTTCTGGATTGGAGGTTGAAACGCCCATTTTTTGAAGGGCTTCTTTTGCATTCTTCACAAACATATCAAAAGACTTTTGAGAAATTTCGAGCCAGGCAGTTTTTATATTTTCCTTTATTCCTTCCCCTATCTCTCTTGCTCTATCAAAAGGTATTATGGCAAGAAATCTGTTAGGTAAAGATGGATTAAACAATTTTCTCTTGTTCTTTACAAAAGCCTTACCCGTAACTTTGCTGAGCCACATATCAGCCATTGGTTGTTCTTTCAAGTAAGGAAAAACTATATGGTCCGGTCCGAGTTCTTCACAAATATATTCCATTCCCTTCCAGGATAGATATGAAAGTAACAGACTGGAAGACCAGAAGTCCTGAGTCTTTCGTGACGTCGCAATAAACCCCTGCACAGGTCCTAAAGAAAACATAAGGAAAGCCGGGTCAGGCAAAGAGGAGTAAATTGCGCTTGTCATACTTAAATGGTTCCAAATTGAATGATAGGGAAGCCTGGTATCAGCAGGAAGATAGTTCCATATAAAACCAAACATTCTCGCTTCGTCTTTATCCATTAGTAAATCAGGAAGGTATCTCCATAATAAAAGGAACATTTTCTTATAATTACCCCTTGAGAAGTTATTTATTTCTTCAATAGAGTGATCTACCAACTTCATAGACTCTTTAACATATTCGTCCTTGTTAATAAAATTGAAAAGGCTTTTATCCACCCTTTCGCCACTTAAAGCATTGATAATTTCTGGTTTTTTTATAAAGTTCACCCTGTTTTCCAATAGTTTATACAAAGGCCTATCTATACCTGAGGCAATATGGTCTGCAGTCTTGACATATTCACTATTAATTCCAGCATCTTCTACACCCAGTTTTTCTCTGATTTCTTTGGCTCTTTTCTCATGCTCAGGACCATTGAAAAGTATTATGGCTTTTTCTGGAGGGTCGTGAAGAAAGGCATTTATCTTTTCTTTCCAGTAGTTTTGATTTTTATTCATTTATCACCTCCTATCTTCGCATCTCATCTTATTACACAAACAATCTTCAAATCCCTGTAAGTTAGAGAAGTCTCTAATATTCTCAGGAGGATTTATAGCAAGTTTAGCAAGTGTTATATAAAATTTATCACTAATTGGAATAACTGAAACATAATAAGGTGAGGCAAACCGAGGTTTCGCTGCTCCTAGTTTTCCACCTTTCAAATTAAAAACATGGGTACATTCTCCTATGCATGCCAAAGCTTTAAAACTATTGTAGTGGTTTGCCGTGCCATCAAAACTTTTCCCGATCAACATCTCGGTCAAAACTGGATAGTTTGCCTCTTTTCTTACTTCACTTTCGTTTTTGTGAAGAATTTTAGAGTTCTCCTTATCATAATAGTAATCAGTGTTAAATTCCTTTAACAATTCCTCCACCATGCTTAGATAATCCTTTATTGATTCAAATTGTATTTGGTTTGGTAATATTTTTCCAAAACCTCGCCTTGATCTATACCCAAAGCCACCTAATAAGCAGGACAAAGTAAAAACCTGGTTGGCAGTGTTTATTTCCTCTCCTAAAAATTCTACTATAAAATGGCCTCTTATAAATGCCCTCCTTCTAAATGCATTTATTTTATGAGGAAGAGGTTGAATTGTATCAGTTTGCAAATTATTTTCTTTTATTCTTATTCTGAATTTAGACGAACCTATTTTTTCATCGCTCGAACCAAAAATTTCACTCTCTTTTTTTAATAAATTTTCATTATCTTGCCCTGGTATCCATGTAACTGCTCTCCACCAGAATCTCATCATACCTTTTATTTCACTTGGCCTGATTTCAGGGGTTCTTCCATCTGCACCATACATAAACATGGGTGTAATTATCTCACATTTAAAAGTTACATTCTCCA
>CAZSVW010000152.1:0-2559 GCA_964610485.1 Candidatus Hydrothermarchaeota archaeon
CCTCAGAGAAAATAAAATTCCAGAGAAAATAAATAAACTCGAGCAAAAGGCAAGAAAGTTCAGAGAAGAAATAGAAGAAATGCTTCTTACAAAGGAAAAAATCTCAGAAAGCGATTATATATATTTTTTAACCACGGAGGAGGAGAGTGAGATATTTTAAAGGCTTTCAAATTTTAGCCAGCGAGGGAATAAGCATCTTTGTTATTTCTGCAATATAAGCTCAAAGAGAATAGAAAAAAATATAAGCCACTCAGATATATAATCATGGAATCGAAGTTTTGCAAGCTCGACAGGATTCTCGCTCCTTTTGATAAGAAAATCGAGAGAAGGCTAAGAGACATTAAAGACCTTTTTGTAGATAAAAAAATGGTTGAGAAACTTGACCAGAACATGATAATATATGAGGTATATGAAATGGAGAACTTTGACATAAACTGTGCTTTAACTCTACTTTATCCAGGAAAAGTGGGAAGGGAATATTTCATGACAAAAGGTCACTACCATGAGAAAGAGGAAGGTGAGATTTACTACTGCATAGGTGGAGAAGGTATTTTGCTGATGAGAACAAGGGAAGGAGAAATAAAGCATATAAAGCTAGAGAAGGGCATAATAGCTTATGTTCCACCTGAGCATGCCCATAGAGTTGTGAACACAGGCAACGAGATTCTCTCTTTTCTTGCATTCTATTCAAAGGATGCTGGACATGATTATGAAACCATAGAGAAAGAGGGATTTGGAGCAGTTGTTATGGAGGGAGAAGGAAAACCCGTAATTAAAAAGGTCAAAGGTTGAGCATTTTTTTCTTTTCTTTGAAGTCTTCGACAATAATTTCTCTTGCCAAGTCAAGAATATCAAAGATTTTTTTGTTCGTCACGCTATAAAATACGCTTACCCCCTTTTTCTCCGATTTTGCAAGATTGCTATTTTTTAATATAGCAAGGTGCTGAGAAGCAGTTGGTTGGCCAACGCAGAGTAAAGGAACTATTTCGCATACACATTTTTCTCCATCCCTGAGCAACTCAAGTATCTTTATTCTTGTGGGATGAGCTAAAGCTTTGAATAATTCAGCCTCAAGATTTCTTATTCCACCCATTTTTTACACTTCCTAATTTTTTTGTTTATATGTTATAAATATTTTTTGTATCGTTATATTATAATTTTCGAATATAAAAAAAAAGGAGGTAACTATAATGTTCGAGAAAATATTGTATCCTACAGATTTCTCCGAGTGTGCAAAGAAAGCTCTGGAATATGTTAAAAAACTTAGGGAAGCTGGAGCTAAGGAAGTATTTTTACTTCACGTTATTGATGAAGCCAAAATTAGGTTTTTATTAAAAGGAATTGCATGGGCGGGAGGAGGAACAGGTTATGAAAAACGATATAAAGATAAAATATTAGAAGAAGCGATAGATAAACTTAAAGTTATACAAAAAGAGCTTTCATCTGCAGGTCTAAAGGTAAAAGTAGAGATAAAAGAAGGGATACCTCCTAAGGAAATCATAAAAATTGCAGAAGAAGAAAATGTTTCATTAATAGTAATGGGTACTCATGGAAGAGGAAGGGGGGCTTCTTTACTCCTTGGTTCCGTTGCTGAGAATGTGATAAGGCATTCTTCAAAGCCCGTGTTTGTAATAAGGGGGTGAGAAAAAAATGGATGCTTTACACTTATTCTATGTCTTCATAATTGGAGCAATTCCCGGATTTTTGGCAACATGGCTTGGAATAGGCGGTTGTTTTTTGAGAATTCCCATGATGATGGCTTTGCTTGGCTTGCCTATAAAAAGTGCTTATGCTGTTAATATGGCGGTTATTTCTCTAACAACAATACCCGGAGTGATATCGCATTACAAAATGAGGCATGTTTATAATAAAGGAATGATAGTTGCAACAATAGGGGCAGCAGTAGGTGTACTTATTGGTACACAGCTTGCGATTTATGTTCCAAGCGCTACACTTAAGAAGATTTTCGGAATTGCGTGTGTTGGTGTTGGAATATACATGACTTACAAGGCTATTAAGACCAAGGGGAAAGTTCCTCCGAGAGTTACGGTTGATGAAGTAGAGAAACTTGAGTATGGTGTTAAGTTGATTTCCTTAATGTTTCTAGCCGGAATAGCTACCGGACTATGTGGCTTTGGAGGGGGAATCTACTATATGCCAGTTTACAATGCTTTAGGTTATCCCATGCATATAGCTATAGGTTCCTCCTCAACGCAGATGATATTTGTTGCTGGATTGGGAGCAACAAATCTAGCAATTCATGGCTTCATGAAATGGTTCTATGTTGCAGCAATAGGAATCGTTACGTTAATTTTCTCTTGGTTGGGGGCAAGGGCCACAAAAACGATGAAAGCATGGGTATTAACGGCGATCTTTGGGATACTGATAGGGATTATAGGAGCTAGTGTGGCAATAGGGATAATTTAAAATGAACGTATATAATCCCGGGAAGCCCGAGAAGTGTTTCTAGGAAGTTTTGAAGAATGATCAAAAAGTTATCTCAACACATGAGGAAATACCTCATAGTCTATACCTTCTTATCTTTGCTGATAGGGTTAA
>CAZSVW010000153.1:0-1979 GCA_964610485.1 Candidatus Hydrothermarchaeota archaeon
AGGGGCAATAGAAAAATATTTGTGCTTATACCTGAAACCCAGGTCAAAGTTGTCTGATGTTTCCATCTCCCAATTATCAAATATATCCTGTAGTGTCATACCGGCCTTCTTGAACAGTTTTTTCTTCATGGCGTATAGATTTGTAATGGGGACATAGGCATAAGGTCTCATGTAGTTTCTGCCATAATTAAAATAGGCCTCGGCATTTTTGTTTAGGTTATAGCCAATGCCAAAGGTCGGCAGAAGTTTGTCGTAATCCGTTTCACTTAAACTGAGGTCGGGGTCTTCCTTTAATTTAAGCGCCGCATCCGAACTATATCCGGTGCTTGCGGGCTCCTCGTAATAAAAGTATTTCAGGCCTGCCTGGAATTTGAATTTGTTCAGCTCATAAGACAGCTTGGCATAAGGGCTGTGGATCTTTCCACGCCCGTCATTTTCCGCATAATACATATATCCATTGTACTCTAATCCAGCGGGAGTGGTGATATATCTTTTGACGTATTTTTCCAAATCATGAGATTCAAACCAGTAACCAGTCGTTACTTCAAGCCCGGAGATATTAAAGTTTAATTCACCTCTGACTCCATATCGGTCCAGATCTCTAATCTTGTACAATACACCGGGTTTCTTCACCTTTGGCCCATACCCCATCACAGGGAATCCCTTTTTCCCTTCCCGGTAATCTGCGTCTTCAGTGGAATAGTAAGGTTTCAAGGAAAAATTGAATTTCCCGGGAATATTTATATTAATGGTTGACATCAAATCCCTGTTTATAAATTTCCCGCGATTGTAGTCATAGTAATTTATATCTTCCTTGGGATTTGACGTAAGCTCATCATTGTAATGATGATAATAATTGTCGTGGCGATTTATATGGTTAGCCTCCTCGTAGCTGAGGCTCCTGAAGAAATGCCTTTCAACCTCATTAAAATTGTAGAACAGGTCTACATTTACGACATCGCCAAATCGCTGATTCAGCCCCAATGTTACATGATCTCTTCCCCCAAGATCCCCTTTTCCCTTCCATTTGTCAGAATCCGTATAGGAATATGATCCAAAAAGCTTCGTTTTCGACGGCAATTTACCTGAATCAATTCTCAAGAATGTTCTGACAAAGTTTTTAGAACCCAAACCTTGACTCAGCTCAACCCCTGGCCTGTCTTCAGGTCTCCTTAACCGCAATTCTATGGAGCCGCCTCTGTTACCAGAGCCTGTTCCCAGGTCAGCGGGACTGGCCCCCTTATAGAGGCTGACGCTTTCCATATTCTCCATATCATAGATGTCTTCCCTGGGTCCAATAGGCATGATCCCATAATTCGGGATGCCTTCAACGGTCATGCCGGTAAAGTATCCCTTTATCCCCCTAATGCGTATATCTTTGCCGCTCAGCCCGTAAGGGTCATTACTCTCCACGTTGAGACCCGGGAGAATATCCAGTGTATCATAGACGCTTGTTTTGGCAGGTGTGCCCAAAAGCTCCATTCCTTTCTTGGTTACAGTAGTTCCTGTGTAAAGAGAATCACCTGTTTGTCTGGTAGGACGAACCAATTCGCCGGTAACTGTAATTTCTTTCAATATATGCACATTGCTCTTTTCATCCCGAGCTATCTAACCCTTCTTTTCTTCAGCATGACTCGCATATGCAAAAAACAGAAAAGTTATCCCTATGGTTATAATCAACAACTTTCTCTTTTTATCAGAGCTTCGTCGTTTCATTTCCCTCCCTCCGTCAATGTTAACATCATTCCCCGCCCCGATCGGGCTTTCCTGAGAGGCGGTCACCTGTGCTTGGCAGAGCCGACCATTCTCCCAACCGTTAGCTTAAGGTGCACCTACTTTTTTTCACCCCCCTCTCAAAATACAAAAGGGCCAGAAAGAATCTTCACGGATGTCAACCCGCTCGGACCTTCCTGGCCCCTCAATTTCTAATATTTTAAAACCTAACTATCCGCGCAGCTTCTTACCGCGCCGGCCGCTTT
>CAZSVW010000153.1:1989-2552 GCA_964610485.1 Candidatus Hydrothermarchaeota archaeon
CTTTTACAGCTCACTGATACAACACTGATACAAATTTTCACCTCTCTTGTCAAGTAA
Source organism: Candidatus Hydrothermarchaeota archaeon (assembly GCA_964610485.1). GTDB lineage: Archaea > Hydrothermarchaeota > Hydrothermarchaeia > Hydrothermarchaeales > CAZSVW01 > CAZSVW01. Next base: position 2,047 of record CAZSVW010000153.1, read on the forward strand.
AAAATTCATTTGTTTGAGCTCTCATACCTTTAGACATTTGCCGTTGAACTTTTTACGAAGCCACCATATTTGAGGGTAAGGGAAGAGGTGCCTATTATGTCTTCTATAAGGTTATCGTTTTCAATAAAAAGAATTTTAAATTGAACTTCCACTCCCAGAAACTGCTTCCCATCATGGTCATTTTCAGGTAATAGTCAAAAAAGATACACGGAGGTAAGATGATACTCGTTGATAAACCTTACGTCCCCTGTTTTTTCAGAGAAACGGTTAAAAAAATGGCTTTCCTGTTGTGAAAACAGAGGTGGCCAAAGAATTAGTCCCCCTCTGAAAACCCCCAACCTATTAATATTACTCGATAAGGTATAGGAATTATGGTATAAGGATTTGCAAGAGAAAGGGTTGAATGAGATAAAAACCTTGCAAAAAAAGAGGGGCAAATGAGGCCTAAAAAGCCACCCATCAAGACCCAGAAGCAAAGAGAGCTCTTCCGGGTAGAATTGGTTAAG
>CAZSVW010000154.1:0-2516 GCA_964610485.1 Candidatus Hydrothermarchaeota archaeon
TTGATAACTATTGCTTTGTTGAGGGCGAAACGAAATTCCCTGGCACTGTTTATCCGAAGCGGATAGGAACAGAGAGCAGAGTAACTTACAGAAACTGGAAATATGAGGCATTCAGGCAGAGATACTGGGAAAATTTAATTAAAGCAATCAACCAATCATCGAAACCATGCCTGGTTACTGTTCACGCCTTCAAATACCTGCCTAATAATATCCGTGTGAAATTAGATGGAGGCAAGGTAGGAACACTAAAAACAAGGAATGGTGATATAACATTCTCTACGGTAATGAAACGAGGAGTTGATTTGAGGGATGATAGATGTAGGAGCATTATAATGCTTAAATTCCCGTTTCCTGATATGAATGACCCGATTTTGAAAGCTATGAAATTAAAGCTTGGTGATAAGGTTTTTTGGCAATACTACCATGATGTAGCAGAACGAGAGTTTATACAGACACTTGGCAGAGGTGTTAGGCATAGTGATGACTGGGTGGAATTATGGAGTCCTGACAAATCGGTGTTTGGATATTTGAAAAGTCTATGGAGAGGGAATATTAAGGAAAAGGTAGAGAAGGAGGTAGCATGATGAGAAAAAAACCTGTTAGTTTATCTGATATTTCTTTTGTAATACCAACGAATAGGCAAACAATCCATACTATTGATTCTATCCCTAAAGAATGTGAGATTGTAATCTCTCATGCAAAACCTCTTGGTGCAGCGAGAAATAATGGGATTGGACTGGCTACGAGAAAATGGATTATTTTGTGCGATGATGATATTGAGTTTAGCGAAAATTTCTTAGGTTTGTTACGAGAACTTGCAGATGAACATGCTATAATCGGGTTAGAGGCTTATTATCCAAGTCCTTTTGTAATTGGACGATTAATGATGTTCTCAAAATCAGCATGGGTTGAGATAGGTAAATTTGATGAAAGAGCGCATGGTGATGAGACTGAGTGGTGTATGAGAGCAGTTGAGAAAGGTTACAGAATTATCAGATTAAGCAGAGAATGTGTGTATCATTATCCACATAAAAAGGTTAAACCGAAGACAGAGTTTAGTAATCTGCTATATCTACTCAGAAAGCATCCCCGATTCCCGTTATATGTTTTAAAAATGATTATAACAAAAATGTGGTTTAGTTCCTATAATGAGGAATATGAGGGATAGGAGGATAAATGAATAAGAAAAAAGATTTGGATACAATTTTGCAGGAAGTTTTAGAGACAGCACCTTCGATAGAAGGCTATACAATCAGGCAACTCTCCGATGTAATAAATAGTCCGTGGCGTCCAATTCGAGGATGGCACTTGGAAAGTTTAGAGGCACGAGGTATAGCAGAACCTTTTGACCCACAGCGATACAAAATTTATAGAAGAGGAAAGAAGGAGAGAAGAAAATGAGTAAGGAGAAAGCAGATAAAATAGCCGTATTGAATAAAGACTACGATCTTTCAGTAGATTCCGATTTAGAACTCGCTCGAACGATGAAGCGACTATGCAGTGAATACGAAATGTGTCGGTATTGTCTCTCAACTGCGACCCTCGATGTCTGGCACGGTATCGTTAGAGTTGCCAAGGAAATTGTCAAGCGCGAAACTTGCACCAATTCTCGTGATCTCATCGAGTTAGCGGCACTTGTAGCTGCAGAACTTGGTTATCCTGAGAAGTGGGATACCGCTGTCTATACTACGGTCTGGGAGGCATTATGGGAGAGTTATTCGTGGCTGAAAGCGAAGGTAGAGAAACTTGAAAAGCGTATTAAAGAGATGGGGGAGGGAGAATAATGCACATACTAAAACCTATGGTAACTACCTTTGATGTTGCGTTAGGCTACATTGGGTGGTATGGTAGACCAAAGCTATATTATTTTAATTCGGTGATTGAGAGCATAGTCCTGAGTGGCGGCAGCATAAGACATCACATAACGATTAGTTTGATAACATCACATAAAGTGGTTAGAGACTTTGGAGACTATCATTATCAAGAAGATAAACGACTGGTGATAAATGACGCAGGATACAGAACGAAATACTGGATAGATGAAGATGAATATAATGAAATATTATCAAAAATACAAAAATTTGCAGAGGAACGAGGATTGAAGCTAAAAGTAATCTATCAGTTCTATACTGAAGAAGCTATTTTGAGGCGTATAAAACGGCTCGGCTTTTCAAATTTTGAAATGAGAAAGGAAAATTTGAGAAGTGATGAACAATGCAAAAAGTATTAATCAAGACGGATATATATCATTTGATTGGAGTTCGAGCAGGGGATTTAGGTATCCTTCAGCGAACAGCGAAGAACTATTTCGGACAAACTACTTTTGAAGTCCGTGTGGGTAATGAGATATTAATTTTCACTGAAGATGAAATAGAATTTATAAACGAAAATGAGTGAAGAGAATAAATATCAAAACTTTAGCGATAAAGGATTAGTGGAAGAATATATCTTTAATTATCGTCCATTTACAAAGGAGGAAGACTTACTAATAAAAGAATTAAAACGAAGAAATCTCT
>CAZSVW010000155.1:0-2515 GCA_964610485.1 Candidatus Hydrothermarchaeota archaeon
AAGATATATAAATTAGAGTATGGAAGAGAAGGGTTTCTTATAAACTTGGGTTATAGGCTGTTTGATGGTTATTTGATGTTGTGGATGGTAAACGTTGGGTGGGGGCGTGGTTGGAATGCTTTTGGACTATTTCTTTTCAAAGTTCTTTTTCTACAATATCAAAGAAACTAGTAGCCCTTTTCTCCCTAAAATTTCTCGAATTGGCGATCAAATACCTTTCAGCTTCTTTACGACCTTTTGTTTTATACAATTGTTTATAAAACTCCATCAACGATGAATCCGTTATATCCGTTGGTGTAGCCATTGTACCTTGTATTGCGCTCATTATGGCAAGAGCAGAGACATAAAGATCCTTGGTAAGCTCTCTTCCATACCCTCTATATCTCGCAACGCTCACTTCTTTCCCTCTCACGCCTTTTTTAACCCTGATTTTGAAATCTTCAAACTCATGCGGTACATTTTTTCCTTTTGCCTTCCACATATTCGCAACCAAATTCAATGCATTTACTAACTCCCTTGCAACACTTTTAATCGGATCTACGTAGACCTTGCATACATTCTCAATCTCTTTAAGCGTTTTATTCTCCATCCAGCCATCCCATATAGCATAAGCAGCATATTCTCCGTTTTCGATATCTGCAACTCCTTTTCTTGCGAAAAATTCTTCAACTTCTTCCGATACAATATGTGGCTTTTTATACAAACCTATACCGGTTTCAGTAGATTCACCAAGTGTTTTGGTCAGCATATACAGCATATCAAAGGTTGGTTCGAGTCCGTGTTCCTCGATATAATCTTCGACGCGTTTGAACGTAGTCAGCGGATAAGGTCTATAAGTTCCCATTAAGAATTCAACCGTCACTTTGCCCAGTGAAGTTAATTTGTATCGTACTCCCTCATCTGTGAGGAATCCATTATCAATCAACCAAGTTATATGCCCTTTAATTTTATCTAAAAGGTTGTATGTTCTAAAAGGATTTTTATTCGTTTGGAATGTGTTAAAGGAGTTCTCGAAAAAGCTTATGATTTGCTCAGGTTTATCCCTCTCTGCATATATCAGTTCTAATATTGCTTTCTGAAAGTAATCATCAACTGCGATATGTGAAGATGCCCTCTCCAATTCCTTTCCAAAGTAATTATTGCGGATCAATGTTTCATTGGCGGTTGAATTTGCAACTACATACGCAAATCCCACTTTTTCTCCTGTGTCATGGTACTGTGGACGTCCAGCCCGTCCAATCATCTGAATGTACACGTAGACTGGTAAATTATCACGTCCCAGCCTTAAATCATTAACAACTACGGATTTCGTTGGCGAATTGAATCCAAATGCCAGTGTTGTCGTTGCAAACAGCCAGTTTATCTTGTTATCGTTGACCCGTCCCTCAACATAGGTTCTTATACCTGTATCTAAATAGGCGTTATGAAACCCAACTTTGTGTGATAAACATTCAGATAACAACTCTTCATTTTCAGTAAGTTCTCTACCGACAACGCTTTTCATCTCATCTTGAATGCTTTCCAGCTTGTATTCATCGTCCAATTCACTGACAATTTCTGGATGATGAGTACGGATATATTCTTTCATACGCTTTGCTCTTGAAAGACAGTTTGGTTTGGTATTGCAAAAGATAAGGTAAGGGTGGTTTCTTAGTTCAATCAGTTGCCTATACAGCTCCTGCTGCCTTTTATTATTTGGTATATCATATACTGGAATAACCTCTTCCTCCAGTTTAACCTCACGATCGTCTTCTGGAATCGTAACCAGAACTGCGTTGCCCAACCATTCTGCCACTTCTTCTTTATCCTCAAAGGTAGCCGATAAACATATCAATCTTAAATCGAATTCTTTGGATAAAATTAGACTCTTTTCTAAAATAAATCCTCTAAATTTATCATATAGTATATGAAATTCATCAATAATAGCCAAATTGAATCCTCGGGTGCGTATCGGATTCTTAAGCGTTTCAAAAAAAAATCGTTCGAATGTTGCAACGAGGATGTGTGCTTTATCCCACGCACCCTCTCCTTTTGTATCTGCTACAGAGTAGTCTTTCTTCTCCTCGAGATATTTAAATTCATTTATCTTTTCTGTTACAAGTGCTTTTGAGGGGACTAAATATAATACCCTCCCACCAGATTTCAATGTTTCATACATCGCCAACTCTGCTGTAAATGTTTTTCCGGTAGATGTTGGCGCTATAATTATGTAGTTTCTGGTGTTTTCCAATAAACCCTGTTCAACCGCTTGTTTTTGTGGCGGTCGCAGCGAGTCATATCCTTTTAGTTCTAAAAGCTCGGATATTGTTTCATCTTCCATCAAGTCTTCACCCTGTTTTAATTTAGTGTTATGCTATATATGCCTATTTCTCTTCACCACTTTCCACCACCCGTATCTCCTCCGCATCCAGCCCGTACAGCGCATACACCCGCGCATCGATCTCCTGATCCGTCTCCGCAATCTCGCGCTCCACCCGCCCTGCCGCATCAACCGCAGCCAGATACTCGGTCATGA
>CAZSVW010000156.1:0-2479 GCA_964610485.1 Candidatus Hydrothermarchaeota archaeon
CTGAGAAGACCATAATTTTCTCTCCTTATTTGAGAGCAGAACCTGTTATCATAGGGTCTCTGGATAACATCTCGTAAACATCTGATAAATCAGCTTCTATGCCAAGGATTCCGTTAATACTCTTATCTATCTCTTTCCTTACTTCTGGATTAGAGAATTCATCTGGAAATGGCTTGAGAGCCTTATTAGATACTTTATCATAAACCCTAATAAGTTCTTGCTTTTGTTCCCCACTAAGCTTGTGCAAATTGATAACCGGAAGACCCCATAAACCACTTTTTTCTCCTCTATCTCCTTTCTTAAATTCAATCCAAGGACCTCTTGTAACTTCTGCTACTGATAAAAGTAGCAATAAACCTAAAGTAGAGTTTAGCCATAATACTAAGATTTTAGCATCTTCTTCATTCTTTGGGATTATGCTCCACCACATACTTGATATAACATCATCGGAAACTAATATTGATAAAGTCTTATTTGTGGGAAGCCAAGCTCTATAAGCGAGTAATAATTTGCTTCTTTTTCCCCATATTTTTCTCGCAGCAGTGATATTCTTTGGACTTAATTTTGTGTTGGGTTGCTGAGAAATAGTTTTTACTTCCTCAGAACGCTGCCCCCAAAAACCTTTGTAAATACCTAAATTATCCATATCAAACGCCCCAGATATATAACCACAATCAGGACCAATATCATTAATTATATTCGATAGAGGAGATAAAGGGACATTTTTTGGTATTATTCCCTCTTTTGGTAAATAAAGAATTCCTTTTCTAAGAAGAGAGACTATACGATTTAGCTCAGCTTGAGCAAAGAAAGAGATATGTCCAAACTGATTTTCATCAAGAAATGCAGAATAAGATTCACCTATTTTCTTCCCCCATAGTCTAATGGAGAACGTTGATGCATTTGAATTGTGGATGTCAAATAGTTTAGGGTTATTGTACATTTCGAGAAGTTGAGAACCTATGGAAATAGATTCTATTTCATTTTTCGGTTTTCTCCATAAATTTACAAAGATGGTATGGTTTGCTTTTTCTCCTTCTTTCAATTTCCTTGCAACTATCAAAACCTCACTTAAGTTAGTATTTTCACTAAAATTCCAGTTGTTACCTCCTTCAAAACTGGAAATTATATATTCTATATGATAATCATTTAATAGCTTTTCTCTGACTTTTTTCCATGATGTTCCTGAGAGTATGGACCTGGGCAGAACAAGCCCCAATCTTCCGCCTTTAACCAAGTATCTATCTGCTATGAACACAAATATTGCAGCTGAACCTGCTTGTCCTATGCCACTTAGTCCTTTTCTATTCAATAATCTGCTTAAATCTCTTTGTAGAATTGTTCTCTCTGAAAAGGGTAAGCCACCAAAAAGCAAGTTTCCGATAGCACTTCTTGTAAAAGGAGGATTCATTATACAAATATGAAAATCTGGCAACTTGACCCCTACTGTCTCCTTTTCAGTTACCGATGACTTGACAGGACCTACTTTCCCCCCTCCTAATAGTTCCGTAGCTTCCAAAGACGGGGATTCCAAGAAATTTATGCTCCCCAAATGAGACTTACCATTCTCAACCCCAAGCCTTAATGTATATATCCTTGAGTCTTTAATGGGGAATGGGTTGTGGAGAGAGAGTGTTGTCATTGTAAGATGAGTGGCATGTTGTAGGACATCAAAGCCCCAAAGTCCATCTTCAATTAGATACTTATGAAAATCTTCGATATTCAAGCTCTCTGCTTCTAATCTATATTTCAGCTCAAGTTCCTTGTAGATTGCTGATAAGAGAGTTCCAGAGCCACATGCAAAATCAACGACTTTTAAAGTTTCATCTTCAAATTTTAATGGATTTTTCACGTCAATATCCGAGAGATTTACTAATAGTCTTGCTAACAATCTTGCTGCGGGTATCGAAGTATAAAGAGTAGCATAATATTTTATTAGCTTACCAAGAAGTAATGTATGATAAATCCGCCCAAATAAATCATGTTTCAGAAGAATAGGAGACGAAGCTATATCATAAGCTATATCTATCAAATCTTTTAAGCCAGCATTTACGTTTGAAGAAGCAGGAAGTGCTTTTAGAATATCTTGGGCTATTTTGAATATTGGCTGGTAATTCTTTTTCAAAATTTTAGTCCACGCATCTTCAAAACTTCTTTTTAAGTTCTGTTTTCCCTTTACAGAAGAAAGGGTTTCAATTTCTGAGTCTCTTCTGGCTAATACCTCCTGAAATACCATAGCATCTGTCAGCAATATTGCAGAAGTTGCAAGAATCTTTCGTTCATCCTTCCTTTTCTTCATCTTTTTCTTTCTTTCTCTCTCTTAATTCCAAAACCTCTTTCAGTCTATCTATATTTGGACCATCTGTTATCACTCTACCACTAAAACAGGATATTTTTTCTTCCATTTTTTCTATTACTCGGTCTAATACATTTTCCTTGAATATGGTATCGTATGTCCCCATCAGAAATGCAACCAAAT
>CAZSVW010000157.1:0-2472 GCA_964610485.1 Candidatus Hydrothermarchaeota archaeon
TCGAAATCCCTTGGTTGCCCAACGCTTCCTGGATTAAAAACAATTTCGCTGTCAAACTTCTTAACAAAGGGAACATGAGTATGCCCAAGGATTAAAATCTCTCTGTTTGCAAGCTTTAAAAAATACTTAAGAAGCTCGATAGAGCAATCTGGAAAGACGTATTCCTCAAGCTCGTTCCTCGGGCTCCCATGCACCATGTAAAAATCGTTTTTATAAACCAAAGGCAGATTTCTGAGAAACTCAAGATTCTCTTTTTTTATTCTTTTCCTTGTCCATTCTATTGCAAAAGCTGCTATGGGATTGAACCATGAGGTATCTCCGGTAACAACGGCATAATCATGGTTTCCAAGAACCGAGATAATTTTTCTTTTCTTAACGATCTCTATAACTTCATTAGCAAAGGGATAATAGCCTACTAAATCGCCACAACAGAAAATTTTTTTATTGCCTATGGATTTTAGAACTTCTTTAAAAGCTATTAAGTTTCCATGAATGTCAGAAATTACCGCTATTTCCATTTGTATCCCTTTATTATAGTTATAAAGTCTTTGTCTTCGGTTTCGCATTTTCCATATTTCTCAAACTCCTTTATTATCTCTTCTATATTTATCTCATGCTTGCACTTAAAGTCTCTAAAAGCCAAGGTTGCGAGCTTATTGTTAGGCTCTGCCGTGATCACCAGCTCCTTGGCAACTCTGAACATTTCTTTAACAACAAGCTTCCATTCTGGTATATGCACAAGGGCGGACCAAGTTGCTACTACATCAAAAGCATTGCTTTTGAAGGGCATTTTTCTTGCATCTGCTACTACGCAAGGATATCCAAGTTTCTTGATTTCTTGGCTAATGTCTAAGCAAATTACCTTTGCGTTGATTTTTCTTACGAGATATCCCGAGCCAGTTGCTACATCTAAAACTCTGCCATGACAAAAAGAAGCTACTCTATGTAATACCTCTTCTCTTTTTTCCAGGTTGCCGAGAAGTGTTAGAAAGGTTTTCATTTAACCATTTTCAGCCTTTTCCATTCTAGCTCCATCGTTTTACTATAAAATTCTCTTATTTTCTCCTCTGAGATTTCATCTTAAATTTTTAAAGTTTCTTTATCTTAACCTAACTCCTCGAACTTTTCTTTTCTTCCTCCAGAATCCTTCTAACCTGCTCTATTGCAGTGCCTATATAATTCTTTGGATTTGTAACTCTTTCAATATCTTCATCGCTTAAATAAGCTTTCGCTTCTTTGCTTTCAAGCAGAACTTCTTTTAAACCTTTATTTTCCTCGAATGCTTTTATTGAAAGCCTTCTTAATAACTCATGTGCCTCTTGGCGAGACATTCCTTTTTTCGTAAGCTCTATCATCACCGCTTCAGCAAGGTTCAATCCCTTCGTAAGCATTAGATTTTTTTCAACATTCTCGGGAAAGATTTTTAAACCCTTCATAACCTTTTTCATTGTTTTTAAAATCTCATCAAGTAGAACGAAACTCTCTGGTATTATACATCTCTCAGGCGAAGAATTTGTTAAGTCGCGTTCATGCTCCAAAGAAACATTCTCTAAAGCTACGAAAACGTTGGATTTTATTATCCTTGCAAGACCACAAACTTTCTCAGAGTTTATGGGATTTCTTTTGTGAGGCATTGTCGAAGAACCAACTTGTTTATCTTCTCTAAAAGGCTCCGCTACTTCTGCTATCTCGGTGCGCATGAGATTTCTTATCTCTCTACCCATTTTATCCAAAGTAGCCGAGATTAAAGCGAGCAAAGCAAAGCACTCCGCATACCTATCTCGTTGAATGAGCTGGTTGGAGACTTCAACCTTGCCCAAACCCAAATCCTTCATAACAAGCTCCTGAATTTCGATCCCTTTATCCCCAAAAGAAGCTTGTGTTCCCACAGCTCCGGTCATTTGACCAACAAGCAAACGTTTTTTCATTTCCCTAAGTCTTTCTAAGTGTCTTTTGATTTCCATTGCAAAGATCGCAAACTTCAAACCATAGGTTGTTGGCACGGCATGCTGCCCATGAGTTCTGCCAACGCATACTAAATCGATATATTCCTCTGCCTTCTCGAGGAGAATGTTTTTCAGCTCTTCTAAATCTCTCTCTACTATGGCAAGGGCTTCCTTAAATTGTAAAGCGGTTGCGGTGTCTATAATGTCGTTGGAAGTTGCGCCGAGATGAACATATTTCCCCGCCTCGCCACAAACCTCTGCAAGAGCTAAAACTACCGCCATCAGATCATGATTAATCTCCGCCTCTATTTCTTTAACTCTCTCAAGCTTTACATATTTCGTAGAAGCCTTCTTCGAAATTTCTTTCGCAGCCTCTTCAGGTATATTTCCAAGTTTTGCATGAGCTCTTGCGAGAGCGGCTTCAACCTCTAAAAGTTTCTGGAGCTTGCTTTCTTCCTCAAAAATCCTGCGCATTTCCTCGCTACCATATCTATAATCAATTGGATGAATTGCCATAAATAATAGG
>CAZSVW010000158.1:0-2432 GCA_964610485.1 Candidatus Hydrothermarchaeota archaeon
GACGGGAATTAGCAGCAATGCTCTTTCCTCCATTACAGATCCTAATTTCGTAACCAAGATCTCTTAAATCTGTCTCATATAAGATCTTAATGTAATCATCTTGAAGGACTCTATAATTGTCCCACTTATCTACCGTAATATCATACACCGGACCACCCAAATCTTGACTCGCTTTTATCTCGCCTGTATCTCCATCGATCAGCATTACACAATGCCCATCTTCGCTTGGAACTAACACACCGTTAACACTCTCTTTCCAATAAAGTTCCCGTGGTGTGCAATTTAATTCAATACCCCAAACAGATTCGAGACTATCTCTATCATAAGCGTGTATAGTCTTTCCATTGCGAGTAAATACCTTATCGTTTCCGAGCACAAAATAACCGTCGCAGCTTACATTCTTAATGATAAAGTCGTTGCTCCTACCCCAAACAAACCAAGGAATAATAGCTATTTTTCCGTGATGGGGAGAAGCCCAAATGTTACCTTTGTCATCCAACCAAACAGTTTCTCCCCAATTAAAGGAAGCTGGAAGAGTGACGTATTTCCAAAGCCGTCCAAATCCTACTATTATAAATCCAGTATCATGACCAGATGCTGGCACACTGTTCACGGTTGCCACCCAAGGATAAGAACCATTGGAAAACGAGTTTGTTATATTAATACTCCCAGTGAAATCATATTCGCCACTAGTGATGATTTCTTCTGATATTTTGTTTCTTCGTGCAATCAATCCATCTGGCTTGTTATAGATTGCTATTTTTTCTCCTATCATAACAACGGTACCCCTTTTATAATTTGACCCGTCTTGGTAATTTTGATATCAACAGTGTTATTTCCCGGATGGTAATCAATTATCTCGCCTATTTCCATCCAAGGAATCTCTCCTAACATTGGGGGTCTTGGATTTGAAGGACACGGATGACCTGGGAGTATAGGACCTTTTTCAATTTTTCTCGCTTCTCTGTGCATTATATTCTCAATTTCGTTTAACTTAGGACTTCCCGGATGTATAAGATCTGTATCTCGGCACTCGAGAGTCGTAAGCAATTTCCCTCCTGTTTGTTCTCCCATCTCATACGTAATTTTCATGATTCTATAATAACCATCTTCATCTGAAGATGGAGGAAGACCTTCTATACCTTCTAACCCTATATACATACCGGTGTGAATAGGTATATAAGCGTCTTCCCAATTAAATTGGAATTTATAAAAAACTAAATCGAGAAAACGAGCCTCGAAAGTTACATTAGGAGTTCGTAACTCTTGTAGTCTTTCCTTCGCAAAGGTTTCTAAATCTGCTAAATCGTTTATATCAACGTTGTTAATTGCGATATACTCCTCAACGGGCTTTCCTCCTGTGTCTACTTCTGCGGTTACAATAGGGAAATCTTGACAAGTGACTGCTAATCTATTTATTTTTGTTTCTTCTGAACTTTGTTCTTCTCGTTCTCTGATTCCGATTAGTTTTTTAATGTATTCCCCATGATCTGGATCATCATCTATCTTCAATGCGAATTCACGAGCAAGAGGATTGAAAAATTCGCTGCTTTCAAAACCACTTTGAAAAGAGTGTCTGGGCGGGTGATCGGAAGGACGGTAGATAAGCGTTTGATTTTCGCAGCTATCTCTTGTTAAAAATATGGCTAACCTCTTTCCGTCCCCTCCTGTATACGGTGGATAATTGGTGTCTTCCCAATCGGAAATATGAACGTTTGAGTCTGAGTATATGCAATAGAATACACAATCACAGACGTTACATATTTGCATGATGCCGTCCCACTTTGAAGTTCCGTAAAAGAAGTTAAAACCTGACTTTCCTGCATTTTCTACGTATTTTGTTTGCCATTCAGGTACATTCTCGAAGTAATAGGGCGCTACTCCTGTAGTTTTATCCCAATAATGTCCTACGTATCTTCCGTTGAATCTGTTCCACCATTCTTCTAAGGAAGCATACGGTGGATCCCATCTCTTTTCTTCTTTCCATCCACACTTCTCTCTGAGCTTTTTGCAAATTCCTTCAAAGATTCCTGGTATAGTTACCCATGTGCATAAGCATCCATAACCACTTCCACATCTCCTCCAGTCACCAAGCCACATGCTCAGAAGAGATCGGGTTGTAAAGCCTGGATCTAAACCATATAACACGGATTCATCGCCCCAAAAACAATTTTGTTTGGTAAGATACCACTCGTTTGAAACAGCTCGAACCACTGTTTCCTCCCTCCCTTTCACTAACTCTCTATCTATCGTAAGCACGGGTCCCTTGAATAAAGTGACTTCTGGATAACTGGGATTACCAGTTTCATATACTATACGAACATAGTCTCCCATTAGGAATTGGGGAACTCCTCTAAATCTCAATTCTGCTGTATCAGGTGCTGCCCATTCTTGAGTGACTTTGTAGCTTATAAGGTCTGGAACTTCTGTTC
>CAZSVW010000159.1:0-2429 GCA_964610485.1 Candidatus Hydrothermarchaeota archaeon
CAAGCTGAGAGGTATATGTTTTGGTAGCGCATACCGCAATTTCTATTCCAGAAGCTTGCATGATTACGTGGTCTGCTAGCCTTGTCGCTGTAGACCCTATGACGTTGACTATTGCTCCAATCCTTGCTCCTTTTCTTTTAGCATACTTCATAGCAGCTAGAGTGTCATAAGTCTCGCCAGATTGGGTTACTCCAACCACCAAAGTATCTCTATCTATTACCGCCTTCTCCTGAAGCTCGGAAGAATCCAGTGCAACAATAGGTTTTCTACAGATTTTTGCAAACCAGTATTCCGCCACAATGCATGCATGTAGGCTTGTTCCTGCACCTGTTAAATAAACTTTCTCCGACGCTTCTATCATCTCTGCCAGTCTTTTTATGTCGCCTGGATAAATATTCAGCGCATTCGTTATGGTTTGAGGCTGTTCATGTATCTCTTTAAGCATAAAATGTTCAAATCCTTGCTTTTCAGCTACTTCAGGAGACCATGTTATCTCTATTATCTCTTTGTCTATCTTATTACCATATTCCAAATCCTTAACTACAAATCCGTTTTTATCAATGATAGCATATTCCCCATCATCTAGGGCTACAGCCTTGTTTGTAAATTTCAAAAAGGAAGAGATATCAGACCCTATGAACATCTCTCCCCTACCTACTCCCAACAAAAGTGGACTTTCCCTTCGTGCACACAAAATTTTATCAGGCTCTTCCTTACATATAACTGCAATAGCATATGTTCCTTTAACCCTCTTTAAGGCTTTCTTAAAAGCTTCTTCTAAATTACCATTATAATTTTCCTCTATTAAATGTGCTATACATTCTGTATCTGTATCAGAAAGAAAATTATGCCTAGATTTTAGTTCCTGCCTTAATTCTTCGAAATTTGAAATTATACCATTATGAACTAAGGCTATTTTTCCACTACAGTCTACATGTGGATGCGCATTTCTTTTTTCAACCTTACCGTGCGTTGCCCATCTAGTATGGCCAATTCCTATATCTCCTTCTAACTCTATGTGCTCTACCCGCTCGATCATTCCCACTTCCTTTACAAGATTTAAATTCCCCCCACCTATAGTAGCTACCCCCCAAGAATCATAACCTCTATATTCAAGTTTTTTTAAGCAGTCCACCAAAACCTCGGAAGCTTTTCGTTTTCCTACATACCCCACTATACCACACATATTCATTCACCCAAAAATTCCCTAAGTTCTTTTTTTAGAATTTCCATCACCAACTTACCATCAACTTTTCCCCTAACTTCTTTCATTATGACCCCCATCAGAGGCTTCATGGCATGCATTCCTCTATCTATTACAAATTCCCTCCTCTCGTCTAAAATTTTTCTTATTAATTTTGAAAGTTCATCTTTGGTTGGGGCAGTGAATTGTCCCACAAGCTGAGTCGGTCTCTTATTTTTCTTGATAACCTCTATCAGAATATCTGGTATTATTTCTTTGGCTATTTTTCCTTTCTCAACTAACATGAATACCTCCTCTATATCCCCCTTTGATATTTTACTAGTATCATAACCTTCCCTTTTTATCTCTTTTAGAGTTGAAGTGAGAGTATACGCAATAACCGAAGGAGAAACCTTAGTTTTCTCAGCAATTTCCTCAAAAAAAGATGCATACTCAGACTTAGCTATTTGGCTAGCCAGCTCTCTACTCAAACTATATTGTTTAATGTACCTCTCTATTTTTTCATCAATGAGCTCTGGCAGGTGCTTTCTTATCCTTTCTATCCTATCTTTAGTGATTTCTAATGGTGGAATATCCGTTTCTGGGTACATTCTCGCTGCTCCGGGAAGTGGTCTCATGTATTTTGTGCTACCATCTTTTAGAGCCACGCGGGTCTCCTCAGGTACGCCATTAAACGCCATGAGAGCTCTTTCAAGCACCGCATTCAAGGCTTTATATGCAACATCATGGGTACTTACAACCAAAACAAAGGCATCTTGTTCTCCCAAGCATAGTCTTCTGCTTATCTTCTCTACTTCTTTTCTAGTTATACCATATCCCGGAAGTTCGTCCATATGGATTATTCCTCTCACACCAGAAACAACGCTAGCATATTGGGCTAGCTCTGGTCCTAGTTTATCTTTTAATAAACCTCTGAAACCTCTGAGTCTAAGAGCATATACTTTCCCAACTTTCCTAATGATGTTTGATTTGGTATTAATAAAAATGTCAGAAACATCTTCTATTATCGGATCTACATCTATATTTCTATTTTTAAGCTCTTTCTTTACCTCTATTAGCTTTTTTTGTCTTTTAATTTCTCTCTCAACTATTTTAGGTATCAAATTTAAATCCTGAACGCCCTTTATTTCTACCCTTGCTCCCCCTTCTACCGAGATATTTATATCTTGCCTTATTGTTCCTATTCCCCTTCTCACCTTTCCAGTTGATCTGAGAATCTCTCCTA
>CAZSVW010000160.1:0-2426 GCA_964610485.1 Candidatus Hydrothermarchaeota archaeon
AAGGTGAATTTAAGAATATACCGAAAAATAAATTTATAGATTATGAGATAAAAGATATAAAAGAATTGCTAAGTGCCGTTGAAGGTGAAGGTGGAGAAATATGAAATTGAATGGGAAAAGAGTCTTAGTAACGGGTGGAGCAGGCTTCATAGGAAGCCATATTTGTGAGAGATTAATAAAAGAAGGTGCAGAGATTGTTGTCCTAGATGATTTCTCTACAGGAAGATTGATTAATCTGGAAGCAATAAAGAAAGACATAAAAGTAGTTAACGGCAAAGTAGAAAACTATGAGGATGTTTCAAAAGCAATAAAAGGCTGTAATATTGTAATTCATGAAGCATTTCCTTATGGTAAATCTGGTATGGGTTTAGAAGAGCAATACATTGAAGAGGGTGTAATTGGCACCTTTAATATTCTAAAAGCTTCAGTCAAAAATAAAGTAGAAAAAGTAGTTAATGCCTCCTCTGTAGCAGTATATGGGGTTCCAAAGTATCTACCAATAGAGGAAAGGCATCCAATTAATCCATTCCTTCCATATGGTGCAACTAAGTATGTAGGAGAACTGTATTGTAGAACATTTTCAAGATTATATGGGCTGGACACAGTCAGTTTGAGGTATTTTTATGTATATGGTCCCAGATATGCACAATTTGATCATAATGCAATGGTGAATTTTATACATCGTGCAATAGAGAATAAGCCTTTATTAATATACGGAGATGGGCATCAAATTAGAGACTATACATATATTGATGACGCTGTGAAGGGAACAATATTAGCAACAATGAAAGAAGATACACAAGGAAAAGTTTATAACATCAGTAGTGGAGAAGGTATAACAATTTTAGAACTAGCAAAAAAGATTATTGAAATTGTAAATAAAAATATAGAAATTAGATTTGCTGAAATTAAAGAATATAGATATAGCGATGAATACTGTGTTATTCCGGTAGGGCTTACAAAAAAGTTGGATGACAAATGGATAGATGAAAGAAATTATGTTGGGGATATATCAAAAGCTAAAAAGGAACTGAATTATAATCCAAAAGTTAGAATAGAAGAGGGAATTAAAAGGACTGTTGAATGGCTAAAATCCCTGAATGGTGTAGAAACATGAAGAGAAAAATAGCGGTAGTTACAGGTACGAGAGCAGAATATGGATACCTAAAACCTTTAATGAAAAAAATCGAAGAACATACAGAATTAGAGCTATTATTATACGTTACTGGAATGCATCTTTTAAAAGAATATGGAAATACTATTCAAGAAATCGAAAAAGATGGCTTCAGAATAACAAAAACTATTGATATGGATGTTAAAGTGGATAATACAACCTTTGATATGGCTGCGTCTATGGGAAAGGGTATTATTGGATTAGCAAATGTATTTAAGGAAGACAATCCTGATATAGTGGTTGTTTTTGGTGATAGGATCGAGCCATTTGCAGCAGCAATTGCCGCTACATCGATGAATATCCCTCTTGCTCACATAGGAGGAGGAGAAGTGGGATTGGGGGATATTGATGATAGTTTAAGACATGCCATCACGAAATTAGCACATTTACATTTTACTTCAACTAATCAGAGCAAAGAAAGGGTTTTGAAACTTGGTGAAGAAAAGTGGAGAGTTTTTAAAGTTGGAGCATTATCATTAGATGCAATCTTAAACGAAAAATTATTGTCTAAAAATAATTTGTGTAGAAAATATAATCTTCCTGATAAACCTTCAATCCTTATATCTTATCATCCCGTTACAACCGAGTGGCAAGAGGCAGAAAGGCAGATGAAATTGGTTGTGGAATCTGCGGTTGCGGTAGCAAATGAAGAAGATATGGAAGTTGTAATTATATATCCCAACGCTTATCCAGGAGGATTTCAGATTATACGTACTATTAAAAACACCATACAGAAAAGCAAAAACATTCATGTTTTTGAAAATCTTCCTCATCTTGATTACATTTCTTTAATGGCTATTTCATCCGTATTTGTCGGGAATTCAAGCAGTGGAATTATAGAAGCCCCTTCTCTTGGAATTCCATATGTGTGTATTGGAACCAGACAGCAAGGAAGAGAAAGGGCAAAAAATGTGATAGATGTTGGTTACAGAAAGGATGAGATTATATCAGGAATTAAAAGAGCTTTGTTTGATAAAGAATTTTTAGACGCAGTAAAAAAATGTGAAAGTCCGTATGGAGATGGAAAGGCAAGTGAAAGGATAGTAAAAGTTTTAAGTGAAATTAATATAGATAAAAGATTATTGCAGAAAAAGATAACTTATTAGGAGGCTGAAAAGGTGTAAATCATGAAAATCCTAATAATAGCACCACATCCAGATGATGAAGTGCTGGGCTGCGGAGGAACAATAGCAAAGTATGCAAAGAATGGCAGTGAAGTTTATCTTTGTGTTGTAACCAAAGGATATACGCC
>CAZSVW010000161.1:0-2422 GCA_964610485.1 Candidatus Hydrothermarchaeota archaeon
TTGAACTTTTCCCCCAAGCAAAGAATTTCTTCAACAAGTTTTACACCACCACGGTGATGATTGTCTATACTCAAGGGACCCCGAGTGAAAGAGAGGTAAAAGAAATAGTTAATACAGTCAATGATGATATAGCTTCGGTTGCGATACCCCCGGGGATAAAGGTTACCTTGACTGGAAATGCGGTACTCAGAACAATTTTAATGGATTATCTAGTTAGCGATGCAATAAAAACCACCACAATAGCCTCTTTAATTATTTTACTCCTCCTTCTACTACTTTACAAGATTCGCGGAGCGCTTATATTCCTTCCAATTTTATTGGGCTTGATATGGACAATAGGAACGACGGGGTGGCTGGGAATTCCTCTAACTATAGATACCGTGGGAATAGGAGCAATGATCATAGGTCTGGGGATAGAATATAGCGTATTCATACTCAGCAGATATACCGAGGAAAGAAAGAAAGGAAAATCGCAACTTGATTCTCTTAGAATAGTTATCCCGGCAGTGGGGAGTGCCGTGGCCGGCTCTGGAACGACGACGATCACGGGATTTCTGGCATTGCTCTTTGCCTCAATGCCTTGGATACAGCATGTCGGAGAAACGTTGGCGTTGGGAATATTTTATTGCCTAATTGCAGCCCTCATAGCAAATCCCGCCTTTCTAATCGTAGTGGAAGACATAAATCAGAAACTAAGAGGAGGTAAGGGGCTTGAATTTGGATAACTTACTCAAAGCCTACGGCAAATTTGTGGCCAAGAGAGCAGAGATAGTTATCCTGGCAATACTACTATTTACTCTATTATCCATTTATGGAATGACCCAGCTTCAAATTGCAGCGGGAGGCTATTCATCATATTTTCCAAAGGATGAAAAGGCAATACAAGCGATGAACATTGTAAAAGACGAATTTGGAGGAGCAGATAGCCTGACAATAGTTATAGAGATAGATGATGAAAACTTAGATGATAAAAATGCAATAATGGACATCAGAGACCCTCGGGTTATAAGATATGCAGAGAGCCTAGAGCGCGCATGCAGTAAGCTTGAGAAGGTCATGGATGTGCAAAGCGTTGCAGATATTCTAAGAGCTGAAAACAATGGGGACCTCCCCAACTCTTTAGCTACTACAAAAAGTATTCTAGAAAAATCTCCCCTTGCCTCTCAATTCGTAAGTTCTGATTATAAAACAATGCTAATAAGAATAAGTTTAGCTGATGTTGAGGGAATTGAAGAAGAAATAACAGAAGAAGTTCAAAAAACGATAGATGGACATCCTCCTCCTCCGGGGATAAAAGTTGGATTAACTGGAATGCCTGCCATAATAAAGGCACTAATGGATCTGGTAGAGCCGGATATGCAAAGAACTTCGAGAATCGCTCTTATAGCGATTTTTATTATAGTTCTTTTACTGTTCAGGTCGCTAAAATATGGTATACTACCATTATTGGGCGTGGCATTGGGTACGCTCTGGATGAACGGCACCTTGGGGTTACTTGGGATAAAAATCAAACCGGAAACTTCTGGGGTAACTTCAATGGTTTTGGGTATAGGCATAGATTTCGGAATTCAGATTGTAAATAGGTTTAGACTTGAATTAGAGGGAGTATTTGGAGAAAAGCTCGGACCAGAAGAAGCACTTACTGAAACATTGGCGAGGGTTATAAAGCCCATAGGCACTACTACACTTGCCGCATTAATAGGTCTTAGGGCGATGGAATTTGGCAGGCTAACGTTTATGAAAGAGTTGGCAGATATGATGAGCTTGGGTATAGTTATGTGCATGCTATCAGCCTTAACTCTAATTCCCTCACTACTTATAATAACAGAAAAAAGGAGAAGGAGGTCGAAAAAATGAACAAAAAAATTTCGATTGCAATGCTTTTAGCTTTAGGTTTAGCTTTGACTTTAGGTTTAGCAACAGAAGGTTTTGCGGTGGAAGCACAGTTCTATCCCATTAAGGTCGAGCCCTTGAGGATAGCTCCCGGAGATACCGCGGTTTTGAATGTGACTTTGAAAAACCTGCAACCGAATTTTGCATTGTATTTGAAGGCTTCTCTCGACCCAGAGGACGTTACCCCGATAGACCCGCTCGGCTCCGCAACTATATGGGTTACCAAGAGGGCTCGTGAGGCTCAGGAGTCTCAGCAGTATTTCGGAGCGGTTTTGCAAGGGGAAGAGGTTAGGGTTTCTTTTCCGATATATGCTAGGCTTGGAACTAGTGAGAGGGTCTATGAGGTTCCTCTGGTGCTGAAGTGGAAGAACGACAAGCTCGAGGATGTTGAGCAGGTGATAAAGATCGGGATTTTGGTTAAGGGGGATATTAATATTTCTATAGCGAGCATAAAAACCGACCCGCTCGAGGTTAGGGCTGGAGACGATGACGTTAAGCTTGAGATAACCCTGGAGAATTCTGGCGAGGC
>CAZSVW010000162.1:0-2416 GCA_964610485.1 Candidatus Hydrothermarchaeota archaeon
CCCCTTCAAGATCGTCTTCAAAAGCAGATGAATCGCCCTCTGGGGTGTATGATATTGATCCCAATATTTCGTCGGCGAGCAAGCCGTATTTGTTCTGACCAGATTCTACGATTATTATGTAGCGCTCTGAGGAAATCCCCTCATCATCTAGTAGAAAGAGCTTTCGCAGGTCGCATATTGGTATGATCTCCCCTCTTCTGTTAATTAAACCTTTGATGTATGGCGGGAAACCCGGTGCGGAGGAAACTTCTTTGTTTATAATGATCTCTCTTACACATGCTATCTTTAACCCCAGCGCCACCTCTCCAACGAGGAAAGCTATGCACACATCCAGGGCCCTCACCTCTTTTTTGAGTGTGTCATTTTATTCGTTCTTCTCTATTTATAATAAACGACCCCCTTCCACCTTCTGATAACCACCTCTGAAAATCAGCGTTGACAATCAGAAACCATGAATTCAAAGGAGAGATTTATTTATTGAAGGGATCATCAGATAATGCTGAGATGGTAGTATGGAAATTAAGCTCAAAACGGTAATGGTGCTTCCCTATGTGAAAGGAAGTACAAAATATTTTGAGAAAAACTGGGAGATAGGTTATTTCATCCAAACACCGACAAGGGTGGGTTTTATAGGTACAAAAAGAAGGATAGTGATAGTTCCGGAGAGTATTATAGCGATTAAACCTTTCTTTGAGGAGAAGGAACCACCGGCAAATTATGTCAGTACAAACTTTAAGTTCCATCACAAAGATGTAGTTTACGAGGTATTAGTGGCATTTCACCGGGAGAGATATGGAGAGCTGATGAGTGCTATGTGGATTAATATCCTGGGCACGCCACCCATATTTTTAAAATACCCATATAAAATCGGCGGAGTGTTAAATAAAGAGGTTGCTGTTAGAAAGGGTATACTTTTTCCGAGACCAGATAGGATAATCATCAAATTAAGGGACCAGACTCTTCTTAGTATTCCCCTGGACAGTCTTCTTGATGTTAAAAAAGAGCCCAAGGAGATAAGAGGAGTGGAGAAACCGGCATTAGAGCTGAGCTATTTGGAGGATGACGAAGAAATCTCTATGGTAATCTTCACCTACCCAGTCATTCTATCAAGGCTTGAGGAGTTCTGTGCGTTTCATCTTTCAAAACTTTTGCAGGAATTTCATTTAGGGGAGATAGAAAATACACTTCTAACTACGCTGTATGCTGGGGGCGTCCCTTATGAAAGTTTGCAGAGAATGTTGGGGCTTACCCATGAGGAGCTGGATAAACTATATGATAAGCTCATCTCATACGATATGATTAAGGTTGTGAGGATACGCAGAGATGTTGCGCTCACGAAAAAGGGAATGACCTATGTGGACAAACTGATGAGGAGTGGAAAAATTTGAGGAGGTGAAATTATGCCTGAGAGCGTTCTAATCGTGGACGACTCGCAATTTATGAGGACTTTATTAAAGAACATTCTCCTGCCTCACGGTTATGTGGTGGTGGCTGAAGCTGCAGATGGCATAGAAGCCATCAACATGTGTCGGAAACACAAACCAGACGTTATTCTTTTGGATATTGTAATGCCCAATCTGAATGGTATTGAGGCATTGAAGGTTATAAAAAGTGAGTTTCCGGAAATAAAGGTTATTATGTGTACTGCTCTTGAGCAGGAGGCTATGGTAAAAGAAGCAATAAGACATGGGGCGGATGGGTATGTTGTTAAGCCGTTTAAAGCGAAAAGAGTGTTAGAGGAACTTGAGAGGGTATTACATTATCCGATTTGATCAGGATGGGTGAAAAGGGGTGTTGAGATGGAGGATGATGAAAGGAGTTTGAGGGATCTGTTTATAATGGAGGGGAGAGAGTGTATAGACAAAATTAACCAATATCTTAGGAAGATGCCAGATGGTCTTTCAGAGCGAGATATTGATGAGTTTTTTAGACGGGTACACACACTGAAGGGGTTAGCGGGCACAATGGGATTTAAAACAATGGTTTTGTTAGCTCATAGAGTTGAGGAACTTTTAGACATGCTGAGAAAAAGGAAGGTAAAGATTACGGATAGATTTGAAGAGCTGGTAACGGAGGGGTGCGACATTTTAGAGGCAATGCTTGAGGAGGTGGTGGAGAAAGGATTTCCTACATATTTCAAATCTATAATTTTGCAAGCTGCAAGCTATTTAAATTATCGTGAAGCCCTTGTATCAATTCCTCTCTATCGTGCAGATAAGCTCGGATTGAAGAACTACGGAAGCAGACAAACTTTTATGTTTGTCAGAATTAACGCTCCTGATTGGCTTATTAAAGCTGCTAAGACTGCAACAAAGAACTATGAGGTAGGCAGCAAGGCAATGAGAAGAAAGGAAGAAGAGCTCACTTGGGAAGCTGCATTATTATATACAGAAGGGTACTCTTTAAGGCGTGTTGA
>CAZSVW010000163.1:0-2408 GCA_964610485.1 Candidatus Hydrothermarchaeota archaeon
TTTTTAACCTTTTTATACTTTTTTTACCTATAAATTTAGTAATAAAATGCCTGGAAAAACTTATCGGTTTTTCAAGCGGATAGTAAGAAAAAAAATAAACAAAGCTAGCGGGAAAGTTTATCCTTCTTACTACATCTCACTGCCTAGCTCTCTCGTTTCTGAACTTCATCTCAAAGAAGGCGACACGGTTGCTGTTTACATTCGTAAGTATTACCCAAAACAGAAGAAAAATGGATGAAAAAATCTATTTGCTGAGGAGAATTTCATCTCTTCTGGAAGACATGGCTCTACTTCTCGAAAGAATTGCAACTGCCTTGGAGGAGCTAAACTTCTTTCTCAGCCAAGAGCTCGAGGATGCTCTTCTGGAGAATGATTATTTACTCGACCTCTCAAACATTAAGCGGGTGGTGGAAAATGAAAGAACAAAAACTGACCAAGGCACAGATTAAGCTTGTGAGGGATTGGCTCATAAGTTGCGGAGCAACGGAGAAGCATCTCGAAGAATTCGACAAGATAGCTGAGGATTACCTCTCTGGGAAAATCGATGCCTTGCCCTTGTGGAAAATAATCAAAATGGGTGATTGAAAAATGGACGAAGGAACATATTACACTTTAGGAGCTTATGAATGCGAACTCGAGGAGATACGTGAGATCTTGAAAGACCTTGAGGAGAGGATAACTCGGCTTGAAGCTAAAGTCAAGGCGTTGGAAAATGGACGCAATTAACTACATGATTCGCTTCGGAAAATTTATCGAGCGGAGAGATGCTTACTTTATTTTGTTGTTGGATGAGGTGATTGAAAATGCAAGAGAAAAAGACCCCTCCTCAATTAAAGGAGAAAATTGTTGTCAAAGAGGTAGATGCATCGGAAATTGATGTTATCAAGAAGGCAAGCGATTATGCAAAAATTCTTAAGGACGTTGTAGAGAAGCAAAAGCTCTATGTAGTAATTCAAGGCAGGAAATATGTAAGATGCGAAGGCTGGCAAGTTCTAGGAGCTTTACTGAAATGCACCCCTAGGATCGTCAGAGTGACAGAAATACCCAACGGCTTCGAGGCAGAGGCTGAAATTGTGAACGTGGAAGGTAAGATATTGTCTAGGGCAGTGGCGAGATGCACAAGGAATGAAAGGAACTGGGCTAACAGAGATGACTATGCCTTAATGTCAATGGCACAGACCCGCGCAGTGGCTAAGGCATTCAGACTTGGATTTTCATGGATCTTAGGACTAGCGGGCTATGAGCCAACCCCTGCAGAGGAAGTGAGCGGAGAATGAAGTTAAAAGATATTTTAAAGGAGAGAGGAATGGATGAGGAGAATATAACAATATTTTGCAGGATGGAGGAAAAGACTGTAAGGGATTGTTTGAAGTGTAAAAAGAGGAAGAATTGTTCAGTTGGAAAATTTGTTCTTAAGCTTACTACCCCCTCACTAACTTTATGGATCAATGAAAAAAAATGGATAGAGAAAAAGCCTTCGAAGGGCTGGCTTCATGGAAGCGAGATCTTGGACACGAGCTAACAGAGGTCTTGCTTAACTTCAAGAACGGCAAACTAGAGGCTATCGACTGCTACTTCGAAATCCAGAAGATTTTAAACACCTTTGAAGCCAAGGCATTGGACATTTTGGATAGATATCAAAGATGAAGTTGGTTAAGTTAGCTTACGGCGTACTTTCTGTATTCGGATTATTAACTCTTGGATATGCTCTTTATCTTCTTTTAACTTCTCCTCCTTTCAATCATGTCACAGGAAGGACGTTAACTATGCAGGAGATGATGACCCCGATACTTCGCTTGATTCCACTTCAACTTTTAATATGTTTTTTTGCTTTTAGCATTTTGATATTAAACGCCTTGGAAAAAAGATTAGACCACAAAACCCAAAACTGAGAACAAAGTTTTATCTCCACCCTTAATTTTACTTTTTTCTTTGGGCTTGAACTATATATTGTCACAATGTGGAGAACCAAAAATTTGATAGTTCTATCCAGGTCAAACCAGAAAATCCCGGAAATTTCTAAGATTTCAAGGCATTGGAGCGCTCTTTCATTTCTCAGTTTAAACTTTTATATTCTAATTAAGACATAATATATTTAATAAAAAATGAGGCTAAAACTCAAGAAGATCGGTAGTGAACTTGAATTTTTCAAGACATTCTTTCCGAGCAATCCAGAATTGGCGAGAGATTTCCTCGAATGGGTCAAGAAGTCAAAACCCCATGTAGCCACGTGGAAAATCTTTGCTAAGCATCAAGGCGTCAGTAAGTCAGCATACTTTTACGTTAAGAAGCGGGCTATAGAGCTTGGAATGGTGAAGAAGGTCAATGACCGCCTCGAAATTTCGAGAGACTTTGCCACGATTATGAGAAGCTATGCCGAAATTTATGAAAGCTTTTTGGAAAAATGA
>CAZSVW010000164.1:0-2392 GCA_964610485.1 Candidatus Hydrothermarchaeota archaeon
GCACTTCATATAAATATCTTGATAATGTACTTTTTCCTGAGCCGTCTATTCCTATGAAGCAGATGAGCATTCCTTTTTTCATTCTTTCACCTTTTCAGCATAAACGATCATGGTTGTTAGAAAAGCGTTAAGAATCGGGACTTAATCTTTTCTTGATTGTTCTATCATAAAAGTGCACGGAGCACCTCGCCTAATGTAACAACTCATTGTAAATCCTCTCCAACCTCTCCATAATATTCTCCCAGGAATAAGGCAGAATCTTTTCTCTTGTTTTTATTTCCATAGCACCGTTTTTAACTTCTTCCAATCCTTTGTAAAAATCTTCCTCTTTTTCAACAAAAAACAAGCCATCTCCATCGTCGAAAATCCTCGGCAGCGCTCCAAATCTGGTCGTAATCACTGGAAGATTGCAAGCCATCGCCTCAAGCACTGATAGAGGAATATCTATGCTCGCTGTTGTATTTATCGGGGGTGTCGGAAAGACATAGCAATCGCACATTTTATATATCTCCTCTATATTTTCAAACTGTTTTATCCAGACTAAACATCCTTTATCGCTGAGCGATTTGTATATATCCTCATCAAAAGGTATTCTGCCAATGATTAGCACCTGATTATCCCCCTCCTGTAAATTCCCCAGAAATCTAATGTTTCTTCTTTCTATAATAGGTCCCACATGTAGGATAACAAATTTATTAGCATCTATGCCGTATTTATCTTTTATTCTTTCTTTCAAACCGCTTGATGCAGGCAAAAATTTCTCGGCATCTACACCATTCGGCAGAAATTCTGTCTTAAAACCCAATTTGACAAAAATTTCCTCATAATGTTGGGATTGTGTCAGAATCAAGTCTGGTTTGAAAAGGGGGAGAAACATTTTAAATCTTAAAAAAGGATTAGGAGCAGACATTATTACCTTTGCCTCCGTATGCCAAATTTTAAAAGCCTTCGCAATTATCAAACCTAAAGTGGAAGGCCCGAGCACAAAGTGTATAATTTGCGGCTTAAAAGCTTTTATTTTCCTCCACGAATTAATCCCTCTAACGTCTATTTGTAAAATTTCATGCCGTTTTGATAGCTCTTTAGCCAGATAATAAGCCACATTTTTTGTCCCTATATCTCCTCTAACTGGATTATCCTTAAAATGCGCTACTAAGCATATTTTCATTCTAATCTCCCTCTTCTTAGAATTTTATTCGCTATGTTCCATCTCGCTACTCTCAGCCCCCGAAGTAAAGATGGCACCGCCTCGCAGGCAACCCAGCAATGACATTTATTCAACTGAATATACTGCCTCACTTCTTCAGCCCGTGGCGACATCCACAGCTTATCAAAACTTTCATCCCGTATATTCCCTATCTTTTTGTCAAGTATTATGCATGGATATACGTTTCCATACGGGTCGAGAAACAAGGAGTGTGTCCCTGAATAGCATTTAAATATTCTCCCCTTTGTTTTCTCGTATTTAACGCTATTACTCATGAAATAAGCATAAGGGTCTATGAGTTTGGTTACTAAAGACTCGTTTTTTATCTGGTCTTTTACCATTTCCTGAACAATAAGCTCTGCTTCTTCAAGTTCTTCTTCCCTCCACCCAGGGACATTGTTAACATTGTCGTAATAAATATCACTACTATGAGCAAACCCCGCCAGGAACCTGACCCCTAATTTCTTCGATAATTCGTAAACTCCTTGCAAATCTTTATAGTTCCATGAAGTGACTGTGAAGTCAAAACCAATATTAATATCGAACTCTTCTTGCAAAGTTTTCACTGTCTCCATCACTCTCTCGTATGCATTGCCGATTCCTCTCATCTCATTATGTTTTTCACCGATCCCATCAAGACTTATAGATATGCTAAAGCGCCGTTTAGGATTATATATGTCTAAAATCTCCTCTGTTTTGTTAACTATGAGGTCTGGGTTTAGCCCGTTAGTCGCTACCCCTATAAACGCATCTGGATGTCGCTTGATGAACAACCCCACAAGATCTACAAAGTCTTTTCTAAGAAACGGCTCTCCACCGGTGAAGCTTATCCCTTGCAAATTTTGCAAATACTTCGATTGCAAGATGTTTTCCATCTCGCTTAAGCGGAGTTCTTGCCTAAATAATTCTGGATTCTCCCTGTATTTTTTCCAGATAGAGCACATAACGCATCTGCTATTACATAGATAGGTGACTGCGAAGTTAAGCCACATAACTTCCTTTGGATTTGGTCTTTTCACCAAGAAATTGAACGCCTTTGACACAATCTCTCTTTTTTTAATTTTTTTCATTTTTCGCCTCTATCAGCACCTCTTCAAACCTGCGGCATATCTCTTCCCATCTGTAATTCTGCTCTACAAAACTTCTCCCTTCTTTTCCCAATCTCTTTCTCAGTTCCTCATTATG
>CAZSVW010000165.1:0-2368 GCA_964610485.1 Candidatus Hydrothermarchaeota archaeon
AAAAAATTTTAAGCCCCGGTCGGGATTTGAACCCGAGACCTGGTGATTACAAGTCACCCGCTCTTCCAGCTGAGCTACCGGGGCTCACTTAAAGTTTTTATTTTCCCAAAAGCAAAGATTTTTCGATGATCCTAGGGATCGATGAAGCAGGAAGAGGGTCAGCAATTGGAGAACTGGTGATAGCTGGGGTATGTTGCCCAGAAAACGAGATTGCAACCCTGAAAAAAATTGGAGTAAAAGATTCAAAACTTCTCTCTCCGCTCTCTAGGAAAAAATTATACGAGATAATTACCCAACAGTTCATGACAAAAACTATTAAAATTTCTCCAAAAAAAATAGACACGACAATAAGAAGTAGATATTCCCTCAATTTATTAGAATGCGATAATTTTATAAAACTTATCGAATATTTCAAACCGAAAATTGCATATGTAGATTGTCCAGACCCAACTCCAAGTAAATTCAAAAAAAGAATACTAAAACAACTAAAATGGAAGTGCAAATTGATAGTTGAACATAAGGCCGACGAGAAATTTTCAATAGTTTCTGCAGCAAGTATTGTGGCTAAAGTAGAAAGAGATTCCTCAATAGATAAAATAAGAGAGAAATATGGAGATATAGGAAGTGGATATCCTAGTGACAAAAAAACAATTAAATTTATAGAAAAATGGACTAAAAAAAACAAAAAACTACCAAATTTTGTAAGAAAAGAATGGAAAACATTTTCCAAGCTAAAAAACTATAAATTAACCGATTTTTAGTCTATCCACAATCTCTTTTTTCAGTTTTTCAACATCATAGCTAAAACCAAAATAATCTGAAAATTTTTTTGTGGTTCTCAAAACCTTTGTTCTCCCTTTTCTTTCAGCATGAACAAAACCCATGTTAATAAGTTGCTTGATATGAGAATATGCAGAAGTTCCTCTGGACTTAATAATTTCAGCTTGAGTTACTGGCTGTTTGAGAGCTATCAGAGAAAGAGTTTTGAGCATCGGGAGAGGAATTGCCGGTTTTACCAAATCAATAAAGAGATCAGAAAATTCCGGTTTAAGCTGCATTAAATAGTGATTATCGCCTATCTCTTTGATCTCTATTGCACTTTCCCTTTTATCATACTCTTCAATCAACTTATTAATTTCTTTTTTAATTTGCTCCACATTTCCCCCAAGTATCCTAGAAATCTCATCTACACCTATCGGATTGGAGGAAACAAATAACACGGCCTCCACAAGTTGTCTTAATTTAATATTCGATTCCTTCTCTTGCACTTACTCCCTCCTCAAAGGGATGTTTAATCTTTTTCATTTCAGTAACCAAGTCTGCTACGTCAATTATTTCTTTAGGAGCATTCCTGCCGGTCAGTACTACTACGGTTTCATCGGGTATCTCTGATAATAACTTCAATACATCATTAATCTCAAGTAAGCCTATTGCAAGTGCCAAATTAATTTCGTCCAAGATTAAAAGCTTTGGTTTCTGCTTTAGAGCATTTTTTGCAAATTTTAATCCTTCATTTGCCAATCTTTTATCTTCATCTGTTGGACTTGACAAGTCAACAAGCTCTTCCTTTCCAAACTGGTATATATTGTATTCTGGGTAGAGCCTATCTTTGATTAAATACTCTCCAATATCTTTCCTTCCTTTCATAAACTGGACAATCACAACTCTATAACCATGCCCTACAGCTCTTAAAGCTAATCCCAGGGCTGTCGTAGTTTTACCTTCTCCATTCCCCGTATAAACATGAATCTTACCTTTCACCTACATACCTCACACTTTCCAGTTCCGAGATATAAAACTTGCTCAGATTTACTACCATATCTATATATCGTGATTCCTTTACATTTCAATTTGTAAGCCAAGAGATATACCCTCCTTACATCCTCTATACTTGCATGTTCAGGCAAGTTGACCGTTTTTGCCACCGCATTATCTACATACTTTTGAAATGCTGCCTGAATCTTAACATGATGCTCTGGGGGTATCTCAATAGCATTTTTAAATAACATTTTAATGTCCTCTGGAATTTCATCTATATCTTGAATGCTTCCCCTCTCCGCTATTTTTTCCATAAGTTCTTCTGAATAGAACCCACGAGCAATTGCAATGTTTTCAAAAATGGGGTTGACCTCTATGAGTCTTGTACCATCAAGTACTTCTCTCATATATACCACTCCAAAAATAGGTTCTATACCTGAGGTAGTACCTGCGATTATGCTTATGCTACCAGTTGGCGCTATTGAAGTCACCGTGGCGTTTCTCATTGCTTTATACTTATCGGCAAATACGCTTTTGTCAAAGTTTGGAAAACTCCCCTTTTCTTCGCCAAGTTCCTCTGACCTTTTCCTTGCTTGCTCTGAGATAAATC
>CAZSVW010000166.1:0-2286 GCA_964610485.1 Candidatus Hydrothermarchaeota archaeon
TTCAACGATTTTTCCGCGGTATAAAAGTTTACTCTTATCATAGACGCCCTCTTTTCTTCGAATTCTCATGTAGAAGAAATTGTAAATATTGGAAAATCTTTAAATGCATAATCCTTCATTAAATCTATGCGTGAGGAATAAAATATGAGTTCCAAAGAAGAAGATTCCTCAATGAGGATTGGTTCCATATCTTTCCCAGTTACAGAAGCCTTCCGCTACTGCGTTGAAAGCATAAGGAAGCGGTTTACGAGGGCTCTTATAACCGCGATTTCTATTCTTTTGGGAATCGCATTCTATGTAACTATCCGATCGATGAATACGATACTACCAAATGTAGGTCAACAGCCACCTCAAGCTTACCAGATGCTGATGGCTATAATAGCTCTCCTCGTCTGCGGCGTAGGAATAGTGAACTCTATGCTCATGTCCGTCACGGAAAGATACAAAGAAATAGGCACCATCAAATGTCTAGGCGCAACAGACACAAGCGTTCTAGAGATCTTCCTCATCGAAGCGCTCTTACTTGGGCTGCTCGGCGGGGTAATCGGAGCCTTCGCAGGGTGGATCGCGGCAGTCGGAATATTTAGCTTCCAATTCGGGATAGAAGGAGTCTTTCCCGCAGGCAAAACGGCGATAGTCATGCTTCAATATTTGAGATACATAGCTGAAGCCGTGGGGATATCTGTATTCTTAAGCGTTGTAGCAGCAGCATATCCAGCCTTCTACGCCTCTAGATTGCACCCGGCAGAAGCACTTCGATACGAGATCTAAAAAAATGAAAGCCCCCCCTTAAGAGCCGGGGGTTATTATTTAAAAATCGGACGCGTAGCTATGATTTTTATTTTTTAATCTTTCTTGGATCTCTACTTCTCGACGAAAAAGTAGAAATTTAATTATGATTTAAATTATGAAAAGAGGCGTGTTAAATGAAAAGTGTTTATGTGGCTTTTCAATTTGATACTGAGGATTTTGTAACGCCGGAGACTGATGATGTTTTATTGGAGCTCACAGATATTTTAGACCAGTTTGGCGTAAAAGGATCCTTTTGCATAGTCGCCGAGAAGGTGAGGGCCTTAAAAAAGCGAGGCAGAATCGATGTTCTAGAATCTCTTAAAGGACACGACGTAGCATATCAATCGAATCTTCACTCCGTACATCCGGTAATATCGGAGTATCTGAAAGACAAAGGATGGAAAGAAGGCGTTGAAGAGGTTAAAAAACGGGAAAGCTCCGGGTTAGAATTATTGAAAAAAGTTTTCGGCATGAATCCTTCAGCTTTCATTCAGCCCGGGGGAAGCTGGGCTCCGGAGACTCCTTACGCCTTAAAGGAGATGGGAGTCCCCGTTTATGTGGACGGAATCTTTCAAGATAGTCCAATATGGTTTTGCGGCAGCCTCTGCTTTCGGGCAGCTATGGGCTTTCCAGAAGATTCATCCTTCGCCGATCTTGACAAGTTGAAATCAAGATTTGACGAGATTTACAATTCTAAAATTGATGGCGGGTTAATCACGATTGTTATGCATCCATGTAAGTTCGTCACTGAAAAATTTTGGGACGCCGTCAACTTTTCTCACGGAAAAAATCCGCCCACAGAAAAACTCGTACCAGCTCCCTTAAGGGCTAAAGAAAAGATCAAAGAGTCGCTTCAAGTTTTCCAAACGTTTTTGAGTTTTATTCTGGAGCATCCAAATGTTAAAGTGGTTACTTTCAGGGAAGTTGCGAGATTATTCCGTGATCCTGAAGAGCGAAAGTTAACTCTAGATCAAATCTTCACCTTAGCGGAGGAAGCATCCAATAAAAACGATTGGCAAATCATCGATGGCACATCTATTTCTCCAGCTGAGACCCTTCGACTCTTTGTAGATGTAATCGCGGATTATCTTCAAAGAGGCATCGAGCCGAAATCCATGCCTATACGTTTCACGCTTGGACCGACATCTAAACCTTCAGAAACCCGTATCTCAGAAAATATCAACCTAAGCGATATTTTGGAGATAACTCGTTCCGCCAAAAAGTTCATGGATACCTATGGCAGGATGCCGTCAACCATAACGAGAGATAAGATGAAGCTGGGCCCCGGAGCTCTTTTAGAGGCCACTGCTAAGACTATTTTATATTATTCTGAGCACGGAAGCCTTCCAGAGAGAATTAGAGTGCATGGTCTTCCAGATATCCCTGCAGTTGCACAGAGATGGGATTTAACCAAAAGAATTAATAATCAGTGGAGATGGGTAATCTTCCCGGCTGGTTTTGAATCCAAACGTATCGAAGAGCTAACCCTGCTGC
>CAZSVW010000167.1:0-2271 GCA_964610485.1 Candidatus Hydrothermarchaeota archaeon
AGAAAAGATTATTCATAACCAGATCAGTATTCTTCAAATCATCCACTACTTTACATTTTATACCTTGATAAGCAGGCTGCCTAAGTAAATTTCCTCCAAAAAGCATACGTGTAGCAATTTTATTTTTCTCCAGATATCTTACTATTTCATCTCTTGTAAAAGGTGCGTCTTTTTTTACAAGGAGAGGAAAACCAAACCAGCTTGGTTTAGCTTTTTTACTCCATTTAGGAAGGATAAAATATTTTTTATATCTTTTAAAAATATTATAAAGGTATTGAAAATTCTTCTCTCTTGCTTTAATAAAACGAGGTAGCTTCTTAAGTTGAGCTACACCTACTGCTGCCTGCATATCGGTAATTTTTAAATTATATCCAATATGGGAATAAATATATTTGTGGTCATAACCATAGGGAAGCTTTCCTAACTGCCAACCAAATCTTTTACCACAAGTATTATCGCAACCCGGGGGGCACCAACAATCTCTTCCCCAATCACGAAAGGAGATAATTATTCTCTTAAGCAAAGAATCATTAGTTAAAACAGCTCCTCCCTCACCTGTAGTAATATGATGTGCAGGATAGAAACTACAAGTAGCTATACTCCCAAAGCTTCCTGTAAATTTATCCTTATATTTTGAGCCTAAAGCATCACAATTATCTTCAATAAACCAAAGATTATATTTCTTTACTATCTTCATAATTTTATCTAAATCCACAGGGTTACCTAAAGTATGCGCAATAAAAATTGCTTTTGTTTTTTTAGTTATAGCTTTTTCAATTTTATCTGTTTGAATATTATAAGTTCCCAATTCAATATCAATAAAAACAGGAGTTAAATTATTTTGTAAGATAGGATTAAGAGTTGTAGGGAATCCACAAGCAGTGGTAATAACCTCATCTCTCGTTTTAAGGCGTTTTTTACCTAATAAAGGAGAAGTAAGAGAGGAAATAGCTAAAAGATTCGCTGATGAACCGGAATTAGTAGTGATACAATATTTGATTTTTAAAAACTCTGCTAATTTTCTTTCCAACTCCTGGGTGTATCTTCCCATAGTAAGCCAGAAGTCTAAAGAAGCATCAACAAGATTTATTATCTCTTTCTCATCATATACCCTTCCGGCATAGTTAATCCTATCTTTTCCGGGAATAAACTTTCTCTTCTTAGTAAGTTTGTAAAACTCAATAATTTTTCTAAATATTTCTTCTCTATACTTCCTCTCCATCTTCAACCTCTACTTTTGCATTACTTTCTTTATAATAAATAAATGTCTTTTTAATCGCCTCCTCAAGTGTAAAGGTTTCTTTAAGACCTAATTCTTGTTGAGCCCGTTTTGTAGAAGGTATATAACGAGAGGGTGGTTTATTAAAATCAGGCTTTTTAGCTTTTCTTATTTCTATCGGATAACCTGCACACTTCGCCACTAAATTTGCTAATTTCTCAATAGAGATTTCTCTTTCTGAACCTACATTATAGGGGAAACAAGCTTTTCCTTTAAAAAGAATTGTCCAGAGCCAAATCATCAAATCCGCGGCATAAAGATAAGAACGCAAAGGAGTTCCATCTCCCTTAATTTCAATTGGTCCACCCTTCATCGCATCACGAATAAAATTTCCTATTGCATAGTGAATACCTAACTGAAGATAGGGACCAACAAAAGAAAAGCAACGCGCTATTTTTGTCTCAATTCCATATTTTTTAAAATAGTAAGTACAAAGAAACTCAGCTACTCTCTTTGCCTCTCCCCACACAGAGCTCAACTCAGAAAGCAAAGGCGCCCCTACATAATCCTCAGGAATATGAGTAAGATGATAAGGCTGGGTTCCGTAAACTGCACCAGAGCTTGTAAAAAGAAATTTCTTTGCTTTACAGTGTAAGGCAAAATCAAGAGTATGCTTTGTCCCTCTAACTACTGTATCAAGCTTTTCTAACTCATCCTCCCCTTTAAATGTTGCCTCTGCAGAAGTTGCTGCTGCATGGATAATATAAGAAAATTCTCCTTCAGGAAAAACAAAATCTCTCACATCTCCAATATGAAACTTTATCTCAGGACTTTCGGCAAGATGAGGGGCTTTTTTTTGAAATCTTTTATAGTCTCGAGTAAGAACTAACGCTTTTGCATTCAGCTTTAATTTTCTATTTGCCCAGATAAAAGTTTCCAGAAGCCAACATCCGAAAAAACCAGTTCCTCCGGTTATAAATATCTGCTTTCCTTGCAGCTCCTCCCACAGATTCTTTGTATGGTCTAAAATATGCTCTAAATCCTGAGAAAGA
>CAZSVW010000168.1:0-2235 GCA_964610485.1 Candidatus Hydrothermarchaeota archaeon
AATTAAAAATCTCTGCATCCTTACATGCCCAGATAAGCGAGGCACTCAAAGATTTTTCGCTTGAGGTTGTTCCGAATGTTACAGAAGAGGCGAATGGGGTTTTAATTTATTCGGGTGGAGACGATGTTTTTGCAATGGTTCCAATAGAGAATGTTATGGAATATATTTCTTCTATAAGGAAGCTCTATTCAGGTGAAAGTTTCAAGGGTTGGATGATGAAAAAATCTATTGAATCCAGCAAGGGATTTATTAAGCTTAAAAAGAAAGGTCCAAATGTTGATGACCTTTTCTTTACAATGGGAAAGGCAACTGGTTCAGCTGGTATTGTGATTGCTCATTATTCAACGCCTCTTGCTTACGTAATTAAGAAGGCTCACGAGGCAGAAAAACTTGCAAAGAATAAATACAACAGAAATTCGTTTGTGGTAACCATAATTAGAGGTTCAGGACAGGAAACTACTGTTGGTGGAAAATGGCATTATACACCTATAAACAAGTGTGATAATAAAAAATGTGATAAATTTTACAGAACTCTGGTTATAGATTATTTTGCCCGTCTTTTCTCTGAAAATGGTCTTAAACTTGATGGGAATATGGATGAAAACGAAGGTGTCTTCTATTATATTGAAAATGATAAGAGAAAGTTAATTAAAACCTCCATTGATAGTATTCTATTGTCTCCAGCACTGATTTGCGATCTTGGAGAGGAAATAGAATTTTATTCTCTCCCTGAAATCGAGGAAATTGGCATTACTGAAAACAGACCAATAAAAGAGGAACAGTTGAGGGTAAGGCTTGGTGTGTTTATAAAGAGACACCTAAACCTGGTATTCACAACCGAAACAGAAATAGACAGGAAAACAAAGGCTGAAGTTGTAAAAGAAGTAATTGATGGTATTGTTACTCTCATCTATAACTTTCACATTGCCAACATCAAAGATCTAATATGTTCTGTTGCAGAGGAAAAGAAGAGAAAAGGACAGAATAAAATAGGCAAAAAGGAAATAAAAGGGGTAGTTGCAGAAGCAAGACGAGACCTTGTTAATTACCTGACCCTTGCACGCTTTATTGCAAAGAAAGGGGGTGAATAATGGGGATTGTTATAAAACCGCTTGATGTAGCTCATTTTGGGACTGGAAAGGGAAGTTCTGCTGCTGATGTCCACTCTATTGAATCTTTTAACCTTCCTACTCACTTTACTCTTGCAGGTGCGTTAAGGAGTGAGATTATGAGGAAAAGGGGAGAAGATCCAGAAGTTCTCGGAGAATACCTCAAAAAGCAAGAGGATGTGAATAATTATTATGACAAACTTCTTTACTCCCCAGCAATAATTGGCCCTTACATTGTATCTGAATCGGATCTGCCCTCAATGGATAAAAATTTGCTTTTACCTTTGCCCCTTAACATTTACAAAATTTCAAAAAAGCAAGAATATAAAAAAGGTGAAGAGTATATTTACGCTTACTGGAAGAAGATGGATAATAATTTAATTACAGACCTTGAAACAGGGATTGAATTTTTACCATGGGTGAGAAATAGAAAGCGTTACGAATTCCAGACGGGTTTCCTATCGTTGGATAGTTTCAAAAAGTATCTAATGGGGGTTCTTGATAATGAAGGTAAATTGGAAGATAACAGTATTTTTGAGGTAAACCCGATAAAAATGTCCCGCCCTGGCATAAGAATTAAACCAGAAACAGGAACTGTTGAAGAGGGATATTTATACTTTGAGGAGTATCTCTATTTTGTTTATCAAAAGGATGAACAGAATAAGGAATTTTATCTGTATCTGGAGTCAGAGCTTGAAGCGGAACTCTTCTCTAACAACGCCCAAAAGGGATTAATGCCACTCGGAGGAGAGAATAGGTATGTTCAATATAAAAAAATAGAGTTTTCCTTGAAGGAAGAATTAAACAAAGTTAAAGATGATGTGATTAAGGCAATATGTAAGTCTTCTCCATCTGAAGGTGAGATATACTTCAATTTGATTCTATTAACTCCTGCATACTTCAAAAGTGGTTGGAAACCAGATATAACAGATGTTGAAATCGTAGGTGCATCACTGGAACGACCATTAAAATACAGTGGTTGGGATATGGCTACGAAAACTCCTGCTCCAACTAAAAATTTTGTCCGTGCAGGTTCTGTTTATCTTTGCAAAACTAAAAATAAAGAGAATCTGAAGGACCTATATCTTTCCTCAATAAGTTATGAATACGATGGACTTGGACTTGG
>CAZSVW010000169.1:0-2226 GCA_964610485.1 Candidatus Hydrothermarchaeota archaeon
CTTAATTAGTATTATGGTTATGTCAATAACTTCTGGCTTTGCGAATCTTCTTTTGTATAAACCATTGCTAATTCCTCCTTTCCGTTTCTGAATATCTAAAAGTTTCTGTTGAATCCGCTTTATATCCCTTATCAATTTTGTATAGATTTTTTTTGAGGCATAGCGTAAACTTGACATCTGTTTTATGATAACTTAAAATTATAATATGCCAGTTGTAAATGTGAATGATGCGATAGGAATATTAAAAAGGAGGGTCAATACATTCCTTTCCTCTCAGGGTACATCATTATTGATCTATGGACCTGAAGGGATTGGAAAAACTCATCTTTTACAGGAACTTAAAGAAGTTATCCCTGTTTCATGTTTTACCCTGTTTTCCAATTCTCCCAGAGCATTGTCTCGTTCTATCCAGTATCTTCTGGATGAAAACCCTAATTTAAAAAAGAAACTTGGGTCATATGTTCAATTTGATAAACCACAGGACATTAAATCGCTCAAAGAAATTCTTTATGCTTTTATCAGAATCTCCCCGGTGATATTTATTATGGAAGATGTGGACATGTTGAAACCCATAGAAAGAAAAAGGCTTGAGGAACTGCTCAATGAGTTTGATGACAAAAAAATATTGTTCATATTCTCATCAAAACAAAAAAATATCCTTCCCTGTAAAGAAATCTTTGAACTCCGTCCATATGGAATGGGGGATATTATCAATCTGCTGGAGTCCAAGGGCATAAAATCCGATTTCTCTTTTGTTTACTGGCTTTTTCTTGCTTCAAATGGCATTATTGGAAAAATTGAAAAGATAATGAGAAAATTGTCTTATCGGTCAAAGAGGAACCTTAAGGGGTCAACATTGAATTTTCTGACCGATTCTTTAAATACTCTTCCATCAAAGATACGGAAAAAGTTGTGTTTAATGAGCCATCTTCCATATATAGATTCTGGAATAGCCAAGGAGCTTCTTCCACTGGAGGAACTTATTGAAAAAGGCATACTTTTCGAGCGAGAAGGTAAATATTTCTTTAATCCAATGATGGATTTCTCATTTTGTGACTCCTTTCGCGTTAACGAGGGAGATGAACTCAGGTCAATCTGCGAGATATTATGCAATGAAAAGAGTATCAATGCTATCCACCTTTTAAGTGCATCTTCAAGAATATCTGTACCGAAAAAATCAGATACCATGGATTGCTTAACTTACATTTTTTTGAAATCCGTTCATGAAGGCTTGGAATTTTCAGCTTTTGAGGCTGGCAAACTTCTGTGCAGATATTTTACTCCTCGTTCTCTTGAAATTTTTCTAAAAAATCATCCTGAGACACTTCATTATGTTCCACTAAAAGCCTTAAAAAGAATGGAGGTAGAAGGCAAATTACCTTCTCTTGGCCTGCCTTTTCTATATATTAAAGAGGGTAAATACCAAAAAGCATGGGATGTGCTCATGGACGGGACAGTTTTCAACCAGGCCGATCCCTTGTCAAAGGGTTTACTTTACAGAAAAAGGGCGGAGGTTGCTTATTCCTTTGGCAGGATTAAAGAAGCACTTGGTGAGACAAGAAATGCAAAACGTTATTTTCATCCCCAAAAGAATTATTTTCATAGGAAAAGGGCTGAATTCTTTGAAGAAACACTTCTTTGCTGGCTTGGAAAGAAAAAATTTGACCGTGCAAAGGTCTATACTTTCTTATCAGAAAATATAGGGCACCCAATGGATCTCTTTAACGTATTTATCTATTATCTTGATATGTTTTTGTTAACAGGATACTTTGAAGATTTTCTTAATATAGTATCATTTTTTAATTTTCCGGTCACCGAAAGTGATAGAATTATTAACACTCTACTGAAGGCTGAATGCTTGATTGAAAAAGGTGAGGTTCCTGTTGAAGAGGTGGAAGGATTGTTAAAAAGTATTAAGGTAAACGAACAAAGTATCTGGTATCCTGTAAAACTCAGGTTGACTGCAACTATGTTACTCAATAATGGACGTTTCCGGGAAGCACTAAAATTTCTTGATGAGGCATCAAGGATATACAGGGAAGGAGGATTCAATATAGGGTATGAGAAATCTATGATTTTGAAAAATGAAATACTGTATCTTTTAAAAGGTAAAAAGGTTCCCATGACATCCTTAGGTAAGAAGGTATCCGAGCTTAAAATTCTTGACCTTTTCAAATATGAAGCAAAAATCCGTATGTTCTGTTTCACTGGAAAATTAAAGGAGGT
>CAZSVW010000170.1:0-2209 GCA_964610485.1 Candidatus Hydrothermarchaeota archaeon
TTCCTGACGAGACCAGCTCGTCAATAATATCCGCGTTCTTTGCCTGGATAAAAACATCTCCTTCTTTAAGATAGTTCAAAGTCGTCTGAGGAATCCCATACTGAATCTGTGAATTTCCTTCGTATCTTGAATAGACGAGCATAAAAACTCCTTTGATGCTCTTCCGCAAATCAAATTCTTTTTTAGACAGAAAGATCATATCTTTATTATTGACCTCATCAGGCCTCCTTCTTCGGGTAGTGCTAGTGATGACTTTGACTGCAGAATCTGTGTGGTTTTCCACATAAGTATCAATGATTGAAGTCTTGCCAGCACAAACAGGACCCAGCAGAATATACAGATGATTGTCAGCGTTGCTGCGATCATCTAAAGAAACAGGAATCTTTTTCTCTTTCTTATTCACATTCAGGACCAACCTTATGATCTCGCTAAGCGATTCCTTAAAAGTATCTTCTGGCTGCGTACTTAAGGTTATCACACCATTAATTTTTTTCATGTGCTCGACTTCTTTACGTTCTGCAACAAAAACCAAAGTATTATCATACTTTTTTGTTATTTTAGGGATATACTCCTTATTCTCCTGCCCAACAACTACCATTGCCGGCTCTCTGAGAAGATATGATTCCAACACCTGAAAATCCTGACAAAAGACTGCGGTTCGCCTGATATATAGCTCCTTCAAAATAGCATTAATTTTCTTTGCAGGATTCTCACCGCCATTTTTTTCAGGTGCTTCAGACATAAAAAGAAGAATATCCTTAGATGGCACACTGCCATAAGAGATTTCCTCAAATTTTTTCTTCACTTGATCCTTAAATCGTGTCTTATCGCTAAGACTTGATATGTTTTCAAGACGAACTTCAGATATTCTTTTAGC
The DNA here is from genome assembly GCA_964610485.1 of Candidatus Hydrothermarchaeota archaeon. Lineage (GTDB taxonomy): Archaea > Hydrothermarchaeota > Hydrothermarchaeia > Hydrothermarchaeales > CAZSVW01 > CAZSVW01. The sequence goes on from CAZSVW010000170.1 coordinate 878, forward strand.
ATCCCCATTTCTGTATTTTCGCTTTTTTTGCTGAAAAATCTCAGAATCATCTGAAGCCTTAACAACAAAGAAATAAGTCCCTTTCCAGGTTGATAAAAGGATATTAAACACATTATCATCATTAAGCGACTGGCGATCAGAGACATAAACAGCAATGCTTGGCTCATCTAATTCCAACAAAGCTTCGGAAGGCTTTTTCTCGATGAAATCAAGCCCATCTAGAGCGCTCTTAATCCTTTCATTCTCCTCGTCAGATATCAAAACTAATTTATCTTCTAGACTCATTTTTCCCCATTTCCTTACTTAAGAGTAATCTATTAATGATTTCTTTAAAAAGATTACGTTAAATCACCTGATAAAATCAGAAAAGTTTTTAAAAGAGACCCTACTGAATAGTGCTCCCTATGAAAAGTTTTGAAGATCTTGACAAAAAAATACTTAAGGCAATATTCTATAAGGTGACTAATAAAAATCAGCTTGTTAAGAAAAGATCGGAATTAACAGTAGTTTTAAATTACCTGAACAGAATCGAAGCTCACTTAACCAGCATCGAGAAAGCATTAGGAAACATAGAACTGCCTGCGCTTCTGGCCAAAAAAAAGGTCTACATTGGTGATCCTAAGAAATACCTTTTAATTTTAAGATACCTTGATAAAAAGTCAAATAAGATACTTATCGACAAAGAAACACTAGAAAATGATTTTCAAAAGCTTGTAAAAGCATTCCGAGCCAAAAAAGGTTCAGAAGAATATAATACATTCTCAAAATTTCTGGAGTACGCATGTCTAGGGGGTGAAAAACCATACAAGCTTGACGCTATTTGTGGAGAAGTCTCTCAACACTCAGTCCAGTATAAGAATCTCCAATCTGTTGATATTGATAAATTCTTAGACCAATACGAAACTTTCAAGAAGGCAGAAAAAAGCCTTGAAGAATTATTTGAAAAGAATGACAGTGACACAAAAACGTTGATGGTCACGCTCTCAGCGAACAGGATAAAAAATCACGATCATGACTGGAAAAAACTAATTGATGCAAGAGAAAAAGAAAAACAAAAAGGAAACATCTCTGAAGAAGAATTAAAAAAAGAGATTGATCTTTGCAAATCAATGAAAGGTTTCGAAGATAAGTACAATGTGAACATACTGCTGATGTTCCGGACATATAAAGAATACCTATAAGCACATTCTTTTCTTTCTACAAACAGTTCACTATGCCAAAAGGTTTGAAGGAGAAATTCATTTCTGACTTTCTCCACAGCCAATAAGATCAAGGACAACATTTAAAAATAACCGCTTAATCTAATCACCTATGCCAAATGAAGAACAACTG
>CAZSVW010000171.1:0-2199 GCA_964610485.1 Candidatus Hydrothermarchaeota archaeon
TCGGTCCGATAGGAATCGAGAGCCAAGTTTATCAATCTGTCGGAAAGAAAGAAGCACATAAATACTATCTTGAAAATTTAGATTATGCTCTTTCAGCGATATTTAAATATTATGCTAAACTGCCAAAACCATTTGTGATAACCGCTGACCACGGAGAATTGCTAGGTGAAGATAATCTTTGGGGTCATTCGTTTAGAGAGTGCAGCCATCATATACTTCGAGTCATTCCGATTGCTATTATTTATTGAATTGAAACGTTAGAAAAGCGTATGAAGAATATAATAAAATATATTCAAATACAAGGTTCGTCTCTCTGTGATGGTAAATGTAAGATTTGTCCTTATTCACAGTCTCCAGTTGCTAAACTGAAACTAACAATGTCAATCTCACAATTCCGCTCTGTTCTTGAGAAAATATACGATTATGTTAAGAATCCACTTCTATTCTGTCCTTATTTAATGTCCGATCCGATATATGATAAATATCTCATAGAGCGAATTCCGATTATTCATGAATTTTTTCCTAACACTTCACTCGAAATTTCCACTGCGATGAGCGCAAGAGACACAGAGTACTATAAAGAACTTATAGACGCTCTTTCGGAACATAAAAATGTGAGATTTATTATTTCTTTACTTGGCATTAATGAGGAAAGTTATAAGCGGTTGGCGAAGAGGAACTTCGAGCGGATATTAAATCGGATAATAGAATTTTTGAAATTAGCGGATGGCAAAATTCCTGAAATACGAATAGTCGGATTTGGAGGCTCAAGAGACGGAAGGATCAAGCTCTTCTCACGGAAACAATTTATAAATTTCGTATATGAGCTAATCAAGAAAGCGGATATGAAGCATTTTAAATCTGTTCATGCATACTTTAACACCTTTCACGACAGAGCTGGCCTCGTGCAATGGTCTAATAAACTCCAGATATATCGAGATATAAATATTTTTAACCCACATTTCTGCTGCCGTCCGTATGAATGGCTTCATGTCCTCTCTGATGGAAGAGTGATTTCTTGTTGTATGAACTACGAACTCAATCAGATATGGGGTAATTTATTCAAACAATCATTAGCAGAGATTTGGGAAGGAAAAAAGCGAAAATTATACATTTTAAAGCAGTTGGGTTTTGAAAAAGGCGAAATTCCTTGTAAATATTGTATGTCGCCTGGAGGTTGAAATGAAGCAGATTGCGATAGTTAAAACTTTTATGAGACCTCAACTCTTTGCTCATTGTATAAATTCTCTAATAGCAGCTGGCACACAGGAAGTTCTTGTGGCTTTTGATGGACCAGCGGAATATTGGGAACCTCATAAGAGAATAGTATTTGAAGCAAACCAAATAATTGATGCTGAGATATTTCGCTTTCCTTACGATTATGGCTTGGCGGCTTGTCGGAATAGATTAATTGAAATGGTTTCGGAGCCCTACTTTCTAATGCTGGATGATGATATTGCAGTTTTTCCTGGCATCTGGAGCGCCCTGCCAGTAATGAGATATTCAAATAAGATGGGTGCAGCTACATTCGGTTGGTTCTATAATGGTGTTCTGCAAATAGATGCGTGGGATATAGATATAAAAAATAAACGGACTTTATCTAAGACTATTCGCTGGCCGAAGAAAATAATTTCCCTAAACGGCTTTGTGTTCTATTATCCATTTGATTTCGTGCCTAATCAAGGATTCTGGTCTCGTAAATTCTTTGACGAATTTAAGTGGGATGAACATTACACGATAGAAGGCGAGCATGAAGATATGGCAATGCAAGCATGGACGAGTGATTGGAGGTTCGCTGTCTGTGTGAATGCACAACTTCTTCATCTACATGATTGGTCTGATAAGAAGTATCATTATAATCATAGATTTTCGAATGGGAAAGTGGGACGTAGTTGGTTATATTTTTTTAAGAAATGGAATTTGAAGGAATATGAGGATGGCGATTGCTTGCTGCCTTGGCTACCTCTTAATTATCTAAAGAAAGAAAAGAGTATTAGGGAATCTCTCGAGAAATGGAGCCGCTTATTACTTTCACCTGTAAAAATGAAAACGAAGGAGAAACAATAACTCTCAATTTATATTATGTTTCTCGCATTAACTTTCAGATAATAATACCCAGCTCCATCACGACATTATTAGATGGATCAACTTCATTCTGGAGAACCGGCGAGGAGAGATGGCAAGCGAGAGTAGAAGGCT
>CAZSVW010000172.1:0-2184 GCA_964610485.1 Candidatus Hydrothermarchaeota archaeon
AAAAAAATTATTGCGTAGTTATAGATGAAGAATATGAACGAAGAAAAATACAAGATCATTACTATAGATCATTTGGTAGACAATAAAATAATTAATGAATTAGATAATCTATTTTCACTGTATTCAGCAGAAGATATATTCTATAAAATAGAAAATGCTAACACTATTAAAATCTACCTGAACCAACTTGATTTCTCTGATTTCAAAGATGCGACAACGTTAATAATGCAGTTTGTAGATTATAATACTAAACTTCTTCTTAAAAAAATACTAACTGAAATAGAAAATATAAAGAGCTACGGATTAAAGGGAAGAAAAAGAATATATGTAGGGTATGGTCGAGAACGAAAAGTTAGAAATAGAAAATTGAAAGAAATTATCCGTGGGAAGTACTATTATGCACGAGATCATAATTTCTCGAAAAAAAATAATGAGGTTCCAAAGGAGTTTATTAACAAAATAATTGTTGGAGATAGTGAGGAAGTTTTAAAGAAATTACCAGATAATTGTATTGATTTAATTTTCACCTCACCACCTTATAACTTTGGATTAGATTATCAAAATCATAAGGACGGGATAAACTGGAATGAATACTTTGATAAGTTGTTTAGAATTTTCAAGGAATGTATAAGAATCCTTAAATATGGGGGCAGAATTATAGTTAATGTGCAACCACTTTTTTCAGATTATATTCCAATACATCATATTATTTCAAATTTCTTTATGGAAAACAAATTAATTTGGAAGGGGGAAATCCTCTGGGAAAAACATAATTATAATTGCAAATACACAGCATGGGGTAGTTGGAAAAGTCCGTCTAATCCTTATTTAAAATATACTTGGGAGTTCCTTGAAATTTTTTCCAAAGGAACTTTAAAGCATTATGGAAAAATGGAGAATGCAGATATAACTGCTAATGAGTTTAAAAAATGGGTATACGCAAAATGGGACATAACACCTGAATACAATATGAAAAAGTATGGACATCCTGCAATGTTTCCAGAAGAGCTGGCAGAAAGAGTGATAAAACTTTTTAGTTTTCGTGGGGATATAGTATTAGATCCTTTTAATGGTGTAGGAACCACTTGCGTTGTGGCAAAGAAGTTTGGGAGAAAATACATAGGGATAGATATTTCGGAGGAATATTGTAAAAAAGCAGAAGAAAGATTGCGAAGTGCACATATCCAGTTATCTTTATTTGATAATAAAGGATGCAAAAAATATGAATGAAGAAACGACGAAAAAACTTCAAGAAATTATAGAAGCATATAACTATTTAGTCCAAGGAATAGATAAAAGGGCAAAGGCGTCAAACGAGAGAGCATATGGTGGAATTGTAAGGGCAGGTAAAGGAAAATTAGTAGAAAGTATCGCTGAACACCTTGTAAGAATTGCATGGAAAGATTTAGGGAAGCATGAAAATAGATTATCTTTTGGGCATTATACAATAAAGATTCCCATCAATAAAGAATATATCAATAAAATCGAGAGCCCCGAGGTTAGAGAATTTATTATAAAGAACATAAACCGCATGTATTACAGGATAAAACCCGATGTTCAGGTTTATGTAGATGACAATTTTAAAATCTCTATAGAGTGCAAAGCATATACAGAAAATGCGATGCTTAAAAGAATACTCGTGGATTGTACTTTAATAAAGCATGTATTTTCTGACGTCAAATTTGTTTTATTACAACTAGAAAGTCAACTTGGAGGAGATTATTCGAAGGTATTTAAAGAAGTTCATTTTGGCAGTCCATCAACTCACACTTTGCTCTCATACTTTGATATAGATCTTAACATCATAACTCTGTTAGAAGGTGAAAGAAAGGTAGATAAACCAATACACAAAAGTGAATTTTTTAAACCATTGAGAATGGAGGCTTTAATAAAAGCAATAAACATATTAAGGGATTTATTAAAATGATGCCGCATAGCCCGACTCTCCGCTCGCAAACGCTCCGCCCAAATTCCTCGCTTCACTTGGAACCTCGGATACACGCAAAACATTATATGAAATCGAGCTATAGAAAATAGGTGGGGAAATGAAAAATGAAACACCAATGACAAATTTTATTTTCCTCATGGCAACCATACTTATGAGAATACGAGGGCTTTTCCGCGATAAGAAAGGAGAAGTTTTGTTGACAGGAGCTAAAAAGGGAGATATAATTTTAGATTATG
>CAZSVW010000173.1:0-2141 GCA_964610485.1 Candidatus Hydrothermarchaeota archaeon
ATAATGCAAAACCCAGGGAGCAATAGCCATGGGTAAGATTGCATAACCTGCACATTTTGAGCCCGTCTTAAGAGCAATCCCCAGCTTGTTAAAGGTGGTTTAATTCCAAGCCCGAGGAAGCTCAGACTCGACTCTGACAGAATCACACCGGGAATCTTCAATGTGGACACTACAATCACATGGCTCAGAGTATTAGGCAATAAGTATTTTATCATAACCCGCACTTTGCCCGCTCCTATTGCTTTTGCAGCCATAACGTAGTCTTCTTCTCGGATGGCTAGTACCTTTCCCCGAATCTGCCTTGCTAGGCCAGTCCAACCAACCGAAGTCAGGATCCCGATTATTATGAGGACTCTGTAAACAGGGGGTAATCGAGCAGGAAGAGACGCGGAGATGAGCATTAAAAGAGGAAGATCAGGCACTGACATAAATACCTCGATAATCCTTTGGACAACCAAGTCCATGACTCCCCCATAGTAGCCGGAGAGAATACCAACAATCGCGCCAAAGGACATCGCAGCTAATGTGGTTAGCAATCCAATTAAAAGGGAGATGCGTCCCCCATACAATAGAAGAGAGAAGAGATCCCGTCCCAAACGATCGGTTCCTAAAGGAAAATAATAGCCACCTTTTTCTACCCCAAATAAATGAACATTTGATTTAAAGAACAGAATTCTGTAATAATCACCATGTACAAAAAATTTAAGACGATACACCCGAGTTTTATCTTCTTTATAGACATCCTTGCCTGTATTTACATCAAACTCATGCTTGAGCCCGTAAACGAATGGAATAAAATGAAAACGTCCTTGTTCATCAAAAAAGTGGAGCCGTTGTGGGGGTAAATACATATAATCAACATGCTGTGAGTTAACTCCATAAGGAGCAAAAAATTCAGCAAACCCTGTAACTATAAACAAAATCAGAACAAAGATTAAACCAATAATTCCTAATTTATGCTTCCTAAATCTCCGCCACATATCTTTACTCATACCGAATCCTCGGATCAGCCCATGCTAAAACAATGTCAGCAACAAGGTTCCCAATTAAAAGAAGAAGGCATACTATTAAAAGATAAGAGCCGGCAAGCTGTACGTCTTGAGAAGTTAACGCTGATAGATAGGTGGGGCCTATAATAGGGAGGCTCAATACACATCCTGTAATCACTGCTGCAGAAATAATGCCAGGGAGGCTCATCCCCAGGTAACTGATGAGCGGATTAATGGCTACCCGAAGGGCGTGTTTACATATGACGACATTCTCCTTAAGCCCTTTAGCTCGTGCAGTCTGAATATAGGGTTGCCCAAGAACATCCAACAGGTTTCCACGCATAATCCGAATTATCGAAGCTGTGTGCGATGTACCAAGCACCACTATAGGTACCCACAGGTGTTTTAATAGGTCAATGAATTTTCCCAAACTCCATGGGGCATTTATGTAAGTAAGCGAAAAGAAACCTCCGGTAATATCGGTGTGAAAGAAAAAAACCAAAACAAACAAAATCAGGAGTGCAAGGAAGAAATTGGGAATCGAGAGTCCCAAAAAGCCCAAAAATGTAAGAATATAGTCAGCAAAAGTGTACTGGTGAACTGCTGAATAGATACCAATAGGAATGCCAATAAGCCAGGAAAAGAAACTCGAGAGTCCACCGACAACGAGAGTCCACCCAATTTCCCTGTAGATTATGTTATTTACTGGCGCACTGTAGAGTAGGGATAGACCGAAATTCCCTCTAAGTACATGGCACACCCATTTAAAGTATTGAACATAAATAGGCTGATCTAGTCCATAATAGGCCCTCAATTTGGCTGCGGCTTCAGAGATTTCTTGCCCTTCCCCTTCTTGTTCTAATTCAGATATGTAGTAGTCTAGAAAGTCACCGGGCGGGAGCTGAAGAACTCCAAAGATAACCGCAGAGATGAGAAAAAATGTGATGGCCATAGAAGAAATTCTGCGTATAATATATCCCACCATTTTCTTCCGTCCATCCAATTACAATTTAAGATGCGAAAGAAGGGGGCCCACTATGGGGCCCCCTTCTTCGTTTATTTTTCGCCTTTGATGAAAAACTGCCACGGCCTTATTACGCCTACGCTTCGTGTCACATCACCATACACCCAGTGATCGGGAACGTTCCCAAT
>CAZSVW010000174.1:0-2123 GCA_964610485.1 Candidatus Hydrothermarchaeota archaeon
ATGATACAAGGGTTGTGAGCAGGATTCTAGCGGATTATGATAATCCAAAGAATTCATTATCCGGTAAAGAGGTTGCGATAAGAACTTACAAGTATAAAGAATTAATGATACTCGATTAGAGAAAACATTTAAAATCTATTTGCCTATAGTTTCTTTTGATGGAAGAAAATAAACACGAGATCAATTTTGAAAGACTGTTTGACATTTTAAGAGAAGAAAAGGCTAATGAAGAACTTCAATTGCTTGAAAAAGATTTCTTTAGGAGAGTAAGCTCGTATGTTAAGGAATACGAAGACTACACAAGCAAGATAGAATCTCCTCTGGAGAAAGAAAAAGCTAAAAGGCAAGAAGAAAACATCAAGAAGATGATCAAGGAATTATATAATTGGAGGGAAAAGAAAATTGTTGCTCTTGCTCTGGATGCTGCAAAAACATCACTTGCATTGATCGATACAACGCCTTTGTTAAAAGAAGAAAAAATGTTGTTCGATAAATTCTATGGAATTCTAGCTAAGGGAAGGGAAGGTATTCTAGCAAAGCTGTTATCTGGAAATACTCCTGAAATTGAATTCGAAGAGAAAGAAAAAGCAGAGGAAAAAGCTAAAAACGAAACAAAACCTGAAAAAAATTCTGACACAAAACTTATAAGATTTCTCTGCGCTGTTCCGAAGTTTGTTGCTGAAGACCTACAATGCTACGGTCCTTTTGAAAAAGACGACATTGCAAGGATTCCGGCAAAGGCTGCTGATGTATTGATTCAAAAGGAAAGGGCAGAAGAGATAAAATAATGTTACGAAAACCGATTTTCTGTTACGAAATGTTACGAAAAAATGTTACGATTTTGTTACGTAAGCAGTTCTCCTTCCGCTGCCTGTTTTTTTAATAAGATCTTTCTTTATGAGCTTTTTCAGAATACGCAAGACAGTCATTTTGCTTACACCAATACTTCGCGCTAATTCTGTTGATGAACGCGGTTTTGTTAATAAAGAAAGTATTTTGATCTCTTCCTCGCTCAGTTCTCTCACTTTAATTTTTGAAGGTAATCTTCTGAAAATAACTGTTGTATAAACTTCATCCATTATAAATTCTGGTTCTGGATAGTTGTTTTCAGCACAGTATTTTTTCATCAGTTCTATGCCTATGCCATAACGCTCTACGTAGCCAATATCGTAGAATAAAGAAGCAAGCAACGGATTTCTCGGAATGTGTATCGGCTTTTCTGGAGACGTTCCAGGTGGAAATCTGCCAGGATTTCTTATTTCTATCCTGTCCTTAAAAACAAAAATGTTAATTTCTACTGGAATAAAGTAGTTTCTGTGTATAATCGCATTAAGGATTGCTTCACGTAGAGGAGGTATTGGAAATATAGGTCTTTCAATCCGCTGCAGTGCACCTTCAGGAAGATATGATTCTCTGGGTATCTCATCCATAAGGATTTTATAAGCCCTATCGACCTGTTCTTTGAGATCACCTTCGAGTTCGAATTTGGCAGTAGGATTTTCCAATTCAGCTGAGGAAAAAAATTCTAGCCTTATTTTAGCATAAGGGAAAAATTGTTGCGGATTTTTTCCAAAAAAGAGCAATCCTCCGTTAGTTGGAGATTCGTCGTGAATGATTTTTAACTTCCGCATAATAGACTTTGTTGGTTTTAGCAATGGTCCTCCACGGCGTTTTGATCTTGTTTTCAAAAATTCTTCGATTTTTTTTATCGAAAGATCTTTTATAGATGCATCTGGATTTGGTACTGAGTCAAATCTGATTAGGATGCTTTCTGCGGCCCTTGTGATAACTTCATCTATTGTAAGCGGTAGACTGAGAGAACCTATTCGGACGTAGGCTACATTTTTGTAAGAATATATTTTCCCATTCGGTTGAAGGGTAAGTGCGACGATTAGTTTATCTTGTATTCGAAATGGTTGCATAACAAATTTAGGTTTAGCAAAAGCATTAAATATATCCAACATCAGAAATTAATTAATGCTCTCAGTAATAATCCCTGTGCATAATGAGGAAAACCTGATTGGAGAGAATCTTGAAATCCTGTATAATTATCTGAAGGAGCTGAAGGGATTAGATAAATTCGAGATACTGGTATGTGACAACGGAAGTGCAGACAAAACAAG
>CAZSVW010000175.1:0-2099 GCA_964610485.1 Candidatus Hydrothermarchaeota archaeon
TTGAGTAAACGCATTCACCGCACCAAGGTATGTTATCAAAATTCTTTCTAATCTCTCTGAATTTTACGTAATTTTTATTTTTCCAGACCTCTGCCAAGCTTTTCTCCCTCACATTACCATAGGAAACCTTCTCTATTCTCTTAGAATGAAAGTTTAAGTATTCCTCGTGCTCATAGGCATAGAGCATGCAAGGTGCCACTTCGCCATTTGCCTTTACAAAGCTTATATCTTTCTCTATATACTCGCAACCTCTTCTTCTCGAGTTTGCAAATATCTCTGGTATATGGAGTGAAACTCCATATTCAAAGGCAAGCCTTTTAATTTCTTCAAACTGCTTCTCAAGTTTTAAAATATCTTTTAACCTTTCCCTATAATTTAATAGGGCTGGCAGGTTAATTGAACATCCTTGCTCTAATGCTTTTTCTCTTAGTCTTTTATACTCTTCCCATGTGTCTCCTATTTGTTTACCTTGATAAACTTCGATTAAAGATTGAACAACTGCACTATGTATAAACTCCCATCCTCTGTCTAAGTAAGGTTTTGAAATTTCAAAGGCTTCTCTGCTCTGAGTTATGAAAAGACATCTTTTAAAAACCTCTTTGCTAAAGGGTATAGGATGGCTAAGATTTATCTCCTCAACTCCTACTTCGCATAGGCTTTCAACGGTCTTTGAAATACTTGAAGCGTTATCTTTTGTGATTATTAGACTTGCACTCACGTTTAACCCTTGCTTTATAGCCTGAGAAATCTTTTCAAGGTTGTTTCCATGTATTGAGATGCAAATAGAAGTTAGCATGGACGAAAGTTTTTTCATAAGCTTTGGAGTAAGCAAAGTAGCGTTTGTATTTGTTACCGTTTCTACTCTGTATCTCTTTGCAATTTTCAAAAATTGCAAGAAGTCTTTATGCATTAAGGGTTCTCCCCATCCATAGAGAATAAGCTTGCTTGGCTCGGTCTCATCGATTATCCTCTCAAATAACCTTACTGGAAAATCCTGGGGTTTAATATTACAAGAATTTCTTAGGCAATAGCTACAAGAGAGGTTGCATCTGTTTGTTAACTCAAGCTGAAGAATCAATTTTTCCACCTTGTACCGACTTTTTTCTAACATTTAAAAACCTTTCTAGCCAGGGATGTAAGTGAAGATATCCTATGACTATTGGAGCCTGTATCATCGGTATTAAAGCTGGGACTATTGCTGACTTTAAACTCAAAGCCATCACCGCAATTGCAGCGGCGACGCTTTGGTTTTTAGTTGCGGATATGAATGATACGGCCATGTGATCGCCGTAGCTGACGTTGAGGATTTTGTCTAAGATCGTTATAACTCCGAACAGGGTGAAGAGCATTGCGGATTGTAAGATAACTATTTCCGCAACTATCTTCGGTTTTTCGACGACGACCTCAGCTTTGCTCGCAACAAGCAAGCCTATTAAAATTAGCATCGTAATCATCGTAGCCAAAGAGAGAATTGGCTTGAGATTTCCTTCTATCCTTTTAGCCATCTTAACCTTCTCCTCCTTCTCCAATCCCCTAAGTCTTCTGTGAATCAAAAACCATCTCGTTATCTGACCTGCTATAAAGGGCGTTACGAGGGTGTAGATCACTGCAGACACTATCTTTCCTATCGGAACTTTCACAGCTGAAACGCTCGCGTAAAAACTTAGATACGTAGGAATTGCTGGTAATGAGCCTAAGAGACTTAAGACCGCAAGAATCGTTGCAAGTTCTATATTACCTTCAGCGATTAAAACGAATCCTATCGATGCACTCGATGCTGGGACTACGTTGGACGTAACAAATCCCAAGGAGAGGTCAACGTCGTCGAAGAATTTTGCAAATGTCATAGCTAGCACAGGTGCAACGACGAAAACGAAGAACATCGAAATCGCTATTTCTTTAAACATCCTAGCAGATTTGGCGAGTTCTTCGGTTCTTAGTTGAACCATCGAAGGGTAAATCGTCAGAATTGCAAACATTACTATGAGGTTTTTGACGAGTTTTAAATTCGATTTGAAGAAATGGAAGTATTCACAGCCAACAATTAACCCTATCAGCAAAGATAAGAAGGTATAGACTATGAGGTATTTCCTCATGTG
>CAZSVW010000176.1:0-2090 GCA_964610485.1 Candidatus Hydrothermarchaeota archaeon
TTTGAGAGAGAAGAATTAAAAAATAAAACTTAGTTGCAGGAAATCTGCAGGAATTTTGGAAATGGACGAGCTAAAAGACAAAATTAATAAAGTAATGGATTTTTATTTTTCTGATGCAGATTATGTTTTGGGGTTGTGGAAAGCGGGAGACGTTGATTTTGAATATTTGTCCAAAAAGATCGAAAGAATAGCAGATCTCTTGATGGTACTAAAAACGCTTCATGGAGAAAAGGTCAGCGATTGTTTGGAGAGATTTAATTTACTCCGAAAAAGAGCTGGTATAGATATTGATAGTTGTTTGTATTAGGGTGGTCAATGACTTAATGGCTGTCGAAGATTGTAATAATGAGATTGAAAAGCTACTTGCTCAATTAAGCGAAGGTAAATGATACCGAAAGAGAATAAAACGGAAAAGTGGGTACTTCTGGAAAATAATCAGCCCGTTTTGGTCATAGATGGGTTTGCTGGGGATAGTGGGATGCTTATGGATTGGTTAATTCGGGCAGGTTATGTGAAAGAACCGTGGCTGTACAGGCTGGAGAAAAAGCGGGATTGGTCATTTGGGTTAATAATTCCTTATAAAGAATCTAGTTTTGATCTGAAGAATCTTCGATTCGAGGCAATATCTTTAGAGAGGACGGCGGATACTATTGAAGTGACTTACGAGGCTTTCTACGAAGGAGAGTATCCCGACATCTCCAAGGATAACAGATGGAAACCAATGGGTAGAGGGTGGAAGTATTCTGCAGAGCTCTATAAAAACAATTTCGAAATAATCTGGTTTCCTGAAGATACTGACATCTGGAGAGCGGGAACAATTCTCCTGAAACTACAGCTGCATCGAATTACTCCTAATTTTGTTCCTATCTTATTGGAAGCGATACTGGTGCTGCACCAAACATTCTCCGCTCCTGCCCGTTTTTTGGATACGGACAAATTGCCGAAATCATTTGATGTTTTGATATAGAAGCTTTTTATGGGGAAGGAATGTGTGTTAACGGGCTCTCTTGCGCATGCCTTCCCCTTTTTTAGCTCCCAGGAATTCCCATCGTAGAATTTCGTTATAAGAAAAACGAATAGATTCCAGGCTTTTAAAAGAAAAAAAAGAGAAAGTCCCCGATAAAAGCCGCGGCTGCTTTATTGGGGCAAAGAAGACAAAAGCCGAAAAAAGGAGAAAAAATGCTAGAAATTAAAGTATTTGAGAGAGGATTAGAAATCAAGGACGGAGAACAAATTTTGAGATTCGCGGTGGGGCCCTGCGAACCGCATCCTTTAATTAAGAGGAGAAGTCATCAGGGAATGTCGGGCTGTGTGTATGCTCCGTGTATTCCCATAGTAGGGGAATTGTACCATATTACCATGAGCGGAAAGTGGACTTCAGCCGGTCCTGTCCTTACTGAGGAGAATGATCTAGGAGAGCCTATAAAAGTTCCCGGGTGGTGGAAAAAAGAGGCGCCTATCACAATATGGGCACAACTTCGTTATTTGGGAGAGCAAGATCTTTTAAAGAAAGTATTGGAACATCCCGCGTTTTGGTCCGTAGTTTCTCTTCACAAAACGTTTACAGAGCCGCTACAAGTAAAGAAAGGTCCTTTTGTGTACGAAAGGGAAGATGGAAAAGGAACGCTATGGGCGGGAAGCTTCGAATTGGATGCGCCTGCAGTGGGTAGGAAGAATATAGAATTTGAGATCTGTGGTTATCAGGCTGAAGCGAAGATTGGCAGATGGAGAGTGTGGTATTGTCATCCTGAAGGAAGAGGGGAGATGGTATATTGGTGGAAGGACTATGGATTTTCATATTTAGAGATAAACGGGGCGGAGAAATTCTTGGACAAAGAACACCCTCCTTGCCAGCTTATAGTGCAGATCAAGGAAGAGGTAGTTTCCTTTCTTCATATGATGATGGAAAATCGATTGGGAGATGTTCTCTTTCTCAACGAATGTGAGAAAGAGCGTATGCTCAGGATGGCAGGCAGGATAGAAGAGGCGAGCAAAGAGCAGCTCACCAAAATTGAAATTCGGGATGGAGTAGCATTTCATCCTGAACATGGGACCCTTAAAATTAATGAGGGGCAGCAACCGTACGCTGT
>CAZSVW010000177.1:0-2081 GCA_964610485.1 Candidatus Hydrothermarchaeota archaeon
TGGAGACTCGTCCACCCAACGTTGAAGGAAAGGGAGAAATAACAATGGACATGCTTCTGAAGAACACTCTTAGAATGAGACCTGATAGAATAATAGTTGGAGAGGTAAGAGGAGAAGAAGCAAAAACCCTTTTTATAGCCATGAACACCGGTCACGAAGGTTGCTTAGGAACTTTGCATGCTAACAGTGCGAAAGAGACGATAACCAGGTTAGTTAATCCTCCGATGAATGTTCCAAGAATTATGATTCCCGCACTTGACTTAATTGTAGTTCAGAACAGATACTATACAAAGGGAGGGCTGATAAGAAGAGTAAACGAAATAGCTGAAGTTTATTCTGAGGGAGGGAGAATTAAAATAGACAACATATATGAGTGGAATCCTGCTAACGACTCCTTTAAAAAGAGCAAGAAAGAAAGCATCATAATAAAGGAGATATCCAGATTCTCTGGAGTGCCTCCAGATGAAATTCTTGAGGAAATCGAAAATAGGAAAAAATTACTGGAATATCTAAGAAATAATAACATAAGAGAGCTTACCAAGGTTCATGCCTGGATTCAGGGTTATTATGAGGAAAAAGAGAAAATATTGAATAAAATATCTACTTAGTTTCTTTATCTATTCCTCTTAGCCTCATCAGGCGAGGAAGCGGTTATATATAACATCGCATACATTTTTAATCACCTAAGTGGTGATTGAGCCATGGGGATAGAAAAATTTATCATGATATTGTTAGTAGGCTATGCCTTGCTATTAGAGCTTGAAAGAAGAGAAAAGATAAAAGGGGAGAGGTATCTCTTCATATTTATATTCAGGACCGAAAGAGGAAAAGAAATTATATCAAAGATTGCAAGATTTAAAAGATTCTGGCTTTTTATTGGAAATATTGGTATATTAGTTGGAATTCTTGGTATGTTTGCAATTTTCTTTTTTCTCTGTTCCTCGCTTTACTCTCAATATTTCCTAAAACAACCCATTGGTGGGGTGCAGCTTGTAATTCCGGGTGTTACAATACCTTTTTGGTATGGGATACTTGGCTTGGGGAGCGTGATTATTGTTCATGAGATTGCCCATGGAATTTTGGCTATAAGAGAAGGAGTGCCAATAAAAAGCTTGGGAATTGCCTTGGTTACAATCATTCCTATTGGAGCTTTTGTTGAGCCCGATGAAGAAGTATTGAATAATTCTAGCTCTGGTGCAAAACTTAGAGTTTACTCCGCTGGCTCCTTTGCAAACCTAACTTTGGCTTTTCTAGCTTTTGGAATTCTAGTTGCCTTTTCTGGATTTTTCTTCTCTTCGGGAGTTGAAATTGTTGATATAGCGAAAGATTCTCCCTCTGAGGGAATATTAGAAAAAGGGATGATAATAACCTCGATAAATGGTGAAGAGATTTTAACAATAGAAGATTTTAAAAAAATAAGCATGAAAATAAAGCCCAACGAGAAAATAGAGATTAAAACAGACAAAGGTGTTTTTTATATAAAAGCTGGAAGAAATCCCAAAAACCCTTCACGAGGATTTTTAGGCATTTTTGTGACTTCGCCTCTAAAAAAAGGTTTAAGCGAATTTCTGTTCTTAGCCTTATCTTGGATATCCTTCCTCAATCAGGGAATAGGTCTTATAAATCTTGCTCCCATTCATTTTGGAGTTGCTGCTACCGATGGATATCATATACTAAAGGAAATCCTGTCAAAGCTAACACTTAAAGCAGAGAAAATATCTATGGCAATCTCAACCCTAACGTTCTTAACTATTTTGCTTATAATGATTGCTCCGAAGATAGTTTAGATTTAACATCTCTGTAAAAATACTTATTACTAAAAGCACAAACACCAAAATATAGAGCCTTCTTTTCAAGGGTAGTCTCCCCATTATTTTTTTCTCTTTTTATCCAATTTTTCTCATATAACTTTTTTAAATTTTCCCAAATCTAAACTTAAAAATTACTTCTACCCTCAAACACCACGAGCGTGCCTTCTTTTACATCTTCATCTGGCGTGAGTAAGGCAAGGTCTTCTCCTTCTTCAGCAGCGAGGAGCATGCCCTGAGATTCTACACCAAAAATTTTCGCATGCTTTAAGT
>CAZSVW010000178.1:0-2063 GCA_964610485.1 Candidatus Hydrothermarchaeota archaeon
CATAGTTTACATGCTATGCATAACGGTTCACTAACTATGGGTTTGCCTATCCCGTAAACAAACTTGGGTACATTTATTATTCCTTCTGTGGGTTTTTCTCTCATAAGTTTATCAACACTCTTTTTAAGCTCTTCTTGTAATTTGGTAGTAGCAGAGAGATTAACAATATCTAGGTATGCCAATCTTATGGCATTGGTTGGGCAAATTTCGCATTTCATGCATCCAATGCATTTTTCGGCATCTATTTCTATACTACCAAATCCTGGAACATACTCTTCAAATATCACAGGTTTAACTTCGTTAAATGAAGATTTAAGCTCATATACATACATTCCTAGTTTGTGAAAGTCTATGTCCTTGTTTTTCTCTACTCTCTTCAATATTCTTTCAATTTTCTTCTTTGTTTCTCCTCTAACTTTATTAGAAATGTCTAGCAATACTCTTTTTATAGTATATATAATCTCGTCCGTTGTAATTTTGTTGCTTATAGCTTTTATCATTTCGATTTCCTGTTTATTTGTAAAATGTTTTACTTCAATGGCTCCAAAAGGGCAATCTGCCGCGCATATTCCACATCCTCTGCACATTATTTTTTCTATATACGAGACAATTTTTCCTTGGTCGTTTATAACCAACTTGGGAACACTATAGGGGCATACTTGGGTGCATATTCCGCATCCCACGCATAATTCTTCGTTTACTGTTGCTATCGTTCCTTCTACACTTGCAAATCCTCTTATCAATAGAGTTAGTGCCTTTGACGCCGCTCCTAATGCATGGGCGATGCATTCTCCCACGCTCTTAGGAAAGGATGCGGAACCACACAGATATATCCCCCTGGTTTGAAATTCTAGAGGTCTAAGCTTTGGGTGGGCTTCCAAGAAAAACCCATTCTGGTCTAGTGGAACTTTGAGCATCTTAGAAAGGTCTTGTGCGTTTTTGGCTATTAGAGGGGTAGAATGAATTACCTCCTCTGCACATATCTCTACCGTCTCTCCAAATAATGGAGAGAAAACTTCCACCACATATCTATCCTTCTCCTTTCTGATTTGGTTGATATTCTCATATCTCAAAAATTTAATTCCAGATTCAAGAGCTTGGAGATAAAGAGCCTCATCATAGCCGAAGGTTCTTATATCCTTGTATAATATTAGAACTTCGTTTTTTTCGTCTATTTTTTTAATTTCTAGAGCATTTTTAATAGCAGAAACGCAACAAATTCTAGAACAGTAAGGTCTAAGCTCATTTCTTGCCCCTGAACATAAAATAAAGATATATTTTCCTTTTCTTTTTATTTTACCCTCTTTTAGTAGTTTCTCAAGTTCTAGAAGATTTATACCAGTATCGCATTCTAGAATAGAAGCCCCAGTAGCTACTATTATACAGCCCACCTTTAACTCCTTTCCGTTTACCTTAACTTTGAAATTCCCTATGTAGCCTTCGACTTCTTCCAGATTCGATGAGGTGAAAATTTCTATATTTTTATTATTTCTGACTTTGCTTATTAGTATATCGATGAATTCTTTCCCATTGATATTATCTGGGTATATTTTGTATAGTTTCTTAGTTATACCTCCCAATTCATTGCTTTTTTCAACTAAATAGACTTTAAATCCAAGATTAGCTATACATAGTGCTGCAGTTAGACCGGCTACTCCCCCTCCTATTACGAGTACCGATGGGAAAACTTTTACCTTATATTCCTCTAAAGGCTCCAATAACCTCGCCTTGGCAACGGCCATTTTAACTAAATCTTTTGCCTTTTCGGTAGCTTCCTCTGGCCAAGAGGCATGAACCCAAGAAACGTGCTCCCTTATGTTCGCCATCTCGAAGAGGTACTTGTTTAGTCCAGCTTTTTTGAGAGTATTCCTAAAAAGTTCTTCATGCGTCCTTGGAGAACAGCTAGCCACAACCACGCGGTTTAGGTTATGTTCCCTTATAGCTTCTCTTATTCTCTCTTGAGATTCATTTGAGCAAGCATAGGAGAATTCTTCTACGTATACGACATTGTCTAATTTTTTCGCAAATTCTGCAACCTCTCTACAATTAACTACACCGGCAAT
>CAZSVW010000179.1:0-2059 GCA_964610485.1 Candidatus Hydrothermarchaeota archaeon
CACGAAATAAATAGATATCAGTATGAAAAAAGGAAGCCCCACCTAAGACCGTTTTTTAAACCCGGAGTTATGATACCGAGAATTTGCAGAGCCTTAGTAAATCTCACGAGGGTAAAAAAAGGAGAAAAGCTTCTCGACCCCTTCTGTGGAACAGGGGGATTTCTAATAGAAGCGGGGTTGATAGGAGTTAAGGTTTATGGTTGTGATATAGATCCAAGAATACTTCACGGATGCAAGAAAAATCTTGAGCATTATGGGATTAGAGACTATAAGCTTTGGGTCGGAGACGCTCGCGATTTAGCGAACATACTTAAATTTCATGATTTTGATGCGGTAGTAACAGACCCGCCCTATGGGATATCGGCAAGCACAAAGGGAGCTAAACTTGAGGAGCTTTATAAAGAAGCCATAAAAGCTATTCATAAAGTTTTGAAGCCTGAAAAATTTGCATGCATTGTGATGCCCGATAAAATAAAAGGTGAAAGCTTTGCAAAAGAAGTAGGCTTTGAGATTATAGAAAGGCACTTTGAAAGAGTGCATAGAAGTTTGACAAGGAAGATTTTGGTTCTTCAAAAGAAAAAATTATAATCTATTTCCTTATCTCAGCCCAAAGACCTGACTTATCAAATATTATACGATAGTTTGGAATTCCCGCCCTCTCAACGACTTCCCTCATTTTATCGGGCATGCTATAAAGTTTTGCATCCTCGCCCAAAGAACGGTCTCTCAAAGCTTTCATCCTAGCCAGTTCCTCCTCGGTAACATACCTTCCAAATCCTCCACCTATAAAGCCAACTCCACCTTTTTTCAATACCCTATAAATTTCTTGAAAAACCCTGACCTTATTTTCCCAGCAATGGTAAGAGCCTCTGCTAATTATAAAATCCGCAAATTCATCTTCAAATGGTAGGTTGTGGGCATCTCCCAATACCGGGATTATCCTATCTTCCAATCCTTCCTTTTTAATGTTCATGCGAGCTACTTCATAAATGGCTCTTACCTTCTCTAAAGCATATATTTTCAAGTCAGAACGCTTGCATAACTCGATTGCAAAAATAGCTGTGCCGCAACCAACATCTATGCATATTCCCTTCAATGGAGCATAATCCTCGGTGATTTGTCTTACCGTAGAAATGATCGCCGGCATAAAGTTTTCTCTAACCATTTTATCAAAACGCATGGCCTCTGAAATGTCCATCTCATCATAATCGGAAGGAACCTGTTTCTCGGGCATATTTTCTACCCTCCAATATCTTTCTAATAAAGCTAAACGTTTATATAATTTTAAGTCTTAAAGCCTTAAATCATGATTGGCATCAAGGGGGAGAAATTTCTAAAAATCGCTTGGGTAATATTTTTCTCGGGATTTTTTCTTGGCTACACGCTCAGATTTCTCGATGTGGCTCGTTCCTTAGCCTTTGGATTTGAGCCGATATACCCTATTCATAGAGAAACGATGTATTCGATGAAAGCTCTTGGGTATAGCGTTGAGCTCGAATTTTTGGATGTTCTTAGAGCCAATATCGTGCCGGCGGTAACGACTATAGGGGGAGGTGCTCTTATCGGCATACCTTCAGCAACTTTGCTCTTTGTGATAGGAATAGTAAGCGGTGCATCTTTTGCAGAGATCGTTGAGTTTACTCCTTTGTTAATGAACATTAAAGTCGCCGTTTGCTTGGCTATTTTCATGGGGGCGATGGTTTTCTCGGCTTCGGTTGGATTTCAAATAGGAGAAAAGATTTACAACACCATAAGAAGAAAGGAAATCAAGGTTGAGCGAGAGCTGTATGACCATTTCCTCATAGCTTCGGTATTGGTAATTCTTGGAATTATCATACAATATCTTTTGTTGGTGAGAGCATGAGATGGGTTGCGTTATTAACGCTGTTATTTACTATGAGCTTGGTTTGTGCACAGACAGAGGTTGCAATACCTACTCCACCTCAACAATTCTCGCTTCCAGCTAATATCACCGTAAATGGCACGATAGATTTGGAGAAGGTTAATATAACCTTTGTTCATGAAATTTTTAACCCTTACAATGAGACTGTAAGTTTAT
>CAZSVW010000180.1:0-2055 GCA_964610485.1 Candidatus Hydrothermarchaeota archaeon
CAGAACTACTAACTAAGGTATCCCTGTGGCAAGCCACAGGGAATGATCAAGTTCATGCAGCCCATATTTTACAATTAAAGAAGCAAGGTCTTTTCCTATCAAAATTCCCACATCCCTATTTTTATCTTTTCTTAACTCTTCGAGCTCCCTTTCAAACTCCTCTGTCATTTTTATTGCTGTTGATATTATTAGTCCACACGTATAATCAGAGTTTGAATCAAAAGCTCTTTTTATGTCCTCTATAGCTTTCGTATATCCCATTTCACCTTCATAAGACTTTACCTGAACAGCACACAACTCTCTTTTTCTCAGGCCTTCAATCTCAAGTCCAGTCTCAAATTCTATTTCAAGATCTGCGCCATTTATATCTGGTCCCTTCCTAACATTTAGAACATTAGGCATTCGTCCTAAAATTTCAACAAGTAAATCCTCTAGACTTTTACCAGGGAATATTCTGTGCAGTTCTTTGGAGATATTGTTTAGGTATTTATTCATCGCTTCTTCAAGTCTCTCTATTGCTTCTTTACCTTTTCCTCCTTCTCTAATCTCCCTCAACAATTCCTCGAATTCTTGCTTCGCGTAAACCCTCCACCAGGCACCTTGAAGGCCTAATCTACGCCTCAAATACGGATGAACAATGTTAGACTCCCTGTTAAAGGTTGTTACAAACTCACACGGCAGGTAATGTCTAAAATCGCTCGCCTTTCCATCATCCCATATTTCACTAAAGTTGTATTCTCCTGTAACCTTCACTATAGTGCACTCTCCATATTTCGGCATATTTATGTAAATAAGATAGTCTCCATATCGGACATGAGATAACATAAAATGAGCGTGTTTCCAGCATTCCTTCTCATCATCACTAAGAGAATCCCATCCGTACTTATCGATTTTCTCCTTAATTTTTCTCAAATCCGCTCCATCAAACTGTGACCAACCAAATCTAGCCTTTCCATTTTTTAGACTCTCGTAAATACGCGGAATCCAATGCGCAAAATGCTCCTCCCACGGCTGAACCGCTCTTACAGCAAAAACGTTGCATTCTTTATACTTACTCACAATACACCCCCCTCTAGTAAATAACACTTCCTTTACTTAGTCGCCAATGAATTAGGTAATAAGCCCTATACTATTAACCACCGCCGTTCCTTTTTGTAGTATACCCTCCCCAGCCCGAACCACAGCTAGTCCAAGCCTCTGAAAACTATCTCGGCCACCAGGCAAAGTTCTCATTCCACGGAGAAGCACTCCTTAGAAACAAATGATTCTCTCTCTTCTCATGGCAGTCCATGGTGGTAGTGTAGTACAGGAAACAGCGTCACCGTTGTCTCTGCTAATGTATTGTCATGGTCCATCATTCATCTCCAGGGTATCCCTTGAGTCTCTCCAACAGGGCTATAAGCCTATCTTTGGCGCCGGTAGGGAAGTAGGCCTTCACCACCACGTATTTGAAACTGCCGATCTCCTCCAGGAAATATTCCAGCTCGGGAAAGGATTTTGTAAGGCTTTTGAACTTCTCCCGAAGCAAACTCTCTATCTTCTCCCTGGGCAAAGGTTCCGGAGTCTCTATGCCATTGATAGTGGAGTAGAGACTGAGCATATCGAAATCCACCCTTACCCTGCAGAAGAAAAACTTGTACTTAAAAGCATCACCCAGAAGCCCCCGGAACAGATCCTGCTTTATGTAAAAGCATAGATGCCTATCTCCCCTCTTGTCCCCTTTGACCATAATAGGGTTCTTCCATTGGGCCCTGAAACCTTTATTCCTCAGGGTTTCCCTCAACTCCCTCAGCAATTCCTTCCTATCATTCAAAGCCAGGTATCCCCCCTCAGACCTCTCCAGGGGTCTCTTCCAGTAGTAGAGGGTCACCACGTAGGCGGGTTTTCCTCCCTCGAATCTTAACCTCGAAGAGGAAGGGCTGGTCTCACAGCTCCAGTTCAGGAATTCTACGTCCATGTTGGCCAAGTCGGACACCTCGCCGCAGAACTTCCTGAACGCCTCGGCATCGTTCTGCCTGGCCATCCTTCCAAAGGGGCGCTTGTCCTTTCCCTTCC
>CAZSVW010000181.1:0-2052 GCA_964610485.1 Candidatus Hydrothermarchaeota archaeon
TTTTTCTGATTGAATAAGAAGGAAGTGCTGAAATTTCTTTTTTAATCGCCTCTATTCTATGAATAATTCTTTGTCTTTCATCTTCCAGAACACCCAGAATTACCCAATCTTTTTCCACTACTTGCATATATATTAATATATGTAGAGGAAAAAATTTGTCAAGCAGTTTTTAAACTGTCTTATTTATCTACCCCAAAACAACATTTTCGGGTAGTTGTTAGTTTTACTTCAACGGTTTTTCTTCATTTGACGCCTTGTTTTTATGCTTTTTAAAGCTTCTTTTACCCTTTTTTTGTTAAAAAAATAGGGTATATAATAGAAAAAATAGGAAAATCTACTTTTTATAAAATGGCAAGGGAAGGCAAAATCCCTGCAGTGAAAATCAAATGGACACTTGGCAAAATGTTTTTAAGAAAAGGAAAACAGCATGGATAGAAAAAACAAAGAACTAATAGATAATCTTCAACCGATGTTGTTTGTGGAAAAGTCTGTCACTTTTAATTTGTATCCCGCAGGTTCCGCAAGAGAAAAAATTGAAAAGAAGTTTAAAAACATAATCCATGAAGAATTAAAATTGGGTTCCCTCGTTTCTTATGTAGGTAATAAAAATATCCCTTTCCTAAGGATTTATAGATATAAAGAAGCATTTGCTTTTAATTTCGTTAAAGATTTTCTAAAAAGATTGAATGCAAATGATGAAGACTACGTATTTGACCCCTTTTCGGGTCTAGGTACAACTATGTTTACTTCCATGCTTTGCGGTATTCCTTCTATAGGTATAGATAAATTGCCTATAGCATATTTTATTTCAAGGTCTCTTCCTTTATTTTTGTTTTTGAAAGAAAACGAAGTAAAAGAAATATGGGACTCTCTTAAACCAAAAATAGAGAAAAGTGAACCAGCAGATGTAGCAATGGATGTGCCTATTATGCAAGTTGCATTCAGCGAAGAAAACCTTTTAGTATTAAGGAAATTAAAGTTTGCTATAGACAACCTTCCTGAACCTTATCGTGATATTTTTCTTTTTCTTTTATTTTCCATTCTTGAAGAATGTAGCTTTACTTCTAAAGATGGACAGTTTCTCAGACTTAAACGAGATAAAAAGGTATCTAATCCTATTGAAGCAATGAGTAAGAAAGTTGCACAAGTAGAAGAAGATATCCGCCGGATAAAATCTCTTTACCCCAAATTATCTGTTAGTAAAGAAATTATCCCCGACGTCTATCTTGGAGATACACGAGATTTATCCAGTATAAAGTTCAAGAAAAAACCTACAATTATTATTACATCGCCACCTTATGTTAACAGATACGATTACACGAGAACTTACTCTTTAGAACTGTGTTTTCATTTTGTAAAAAACTTCGAGGAACTTAAAGCTATTCGTTTCGGGATTCTGAGATCTCATATAGAATCAAAAGTGAGAAAAGACGAAAACCCTCCCCATCCAGCTGTAAAAGAGATAGTTGATCTTCTTTCGAGAAAGAAGTTAAATAACCCCAAAATACCCGATATGATTACCGCTTATTTCGTTGATATGCAAAAGGTCATAGAGGAATGGTACAATGTTTTAGCTCCAGGCGCAAAAGTGGTAATGGTGGTAGATAATGTTAGATTTGAAGGAGAGATGATACCGGTTGATTTAATTCTCTCTGAAATAGCTGAGAAGATCGGATTTGAGATTAAAGAAATTATTGTGGCTCGCTATAAAGGAAATAGCTCCCAGCAGATGAGGAAATATGGGAAAGTCCCTGTCAGAGAAAGCATCGTTATATGGGAAAGGAGTAGATAAAGATGCCATCGGATAAAGAAAAAGAGAGCTGGACAATTGATCAGATTACTAAGAGTGAGTTTTTTCACCAAAAACTCCATGAATGGGGACTATTAGAAATTGCTTATGAGCTTGAAGCTATAAAAGAGGCAGGCATTCTAAATAGATTGTTATTTCCTAAAAATGTTATTAATTATTTAAGTTCTACTGAAAAAGTAACTGGTGGAAAGGATCAACTCAACAGTAGCCTAATATTTGCATTTGCCCATGGATTCTATAAT
>CAZSVW010000182.1:0-2051 GCA_964610485.1 Candidatus Hydrothermarchaeota archaeon
CCTGCTGCGTTAGCCTCCAAAAACACTATCCCAAAACCTTCAGTATCTCCATCTTCAAGAATCCTATTGGGCATTACAAATACATCTCCCAAATAATGATAAGCTACTAGCTCCTCTTCTGGTACAAGTCCAAGGAACCATACATGGGACTCCAGCTTCATACTCGATACTAATTCTTTAAGATATCCAAGTTTAGGGCCTTGACCCCCGATAAGGTAAACTACTTCCGGACAGTCTCTTATTATTGCCGGTAGTGACCTTATGACCATATCCTGACCCTTACGTTCATCAAGACGGGCTATGGTGTAAATAATTTTCTTGTTCTTCAGGCCAGTCCGTTCTTCCAGCTCTTTTAGATTCGATGGCGTCGTGAAAAACCTCTCCTCAACCCCTGGATGAACGACAAATGCTTCTATGTCTTTCAAACCTATAAACTTCCTTAATCGCTGTCTTGTAAAGTTGGAATTACATAGGTATCCGCTCGCTTTTCGGTATAGCCATCTGAGAATCCTGTTTGATTTCATTGGGATCTGTGGTATTTCTTCACCATGCAAAAAAAGTACATACGGTGTACGGGTTACGCAGTTAGCTAAGAACGCAGCGAGCAAAAGAAACATTTGGACTTGACCGACAATGATAATATCAATGTGATCATTTTTTACAAAATGAATAAGCTTAGTAAGCATTCTACCCAAATCAAACCACCAGCCAATTTTTAGTTGGAGGCCCATATATTCAGGGAAAAACGTAACTCGCTCAACCAAGTGAATATGTATACCTTGTTTCAAAGGTTGAACCAATTGATGTCGGGCATTATTTATGACTGATGTAATAACAAAGGCTTTTACGCGGCTGAGATGTAGTAAAAGGTTTTTATAGTAATTTGGAACACCACCCTTTCGGGGTGGAAATATCTTTGTAAGTAATAAGACTTTAAGATCTGTTTTCATTGACATCGTTTCCGACTGTGAATTACTTGACTTATATGTTCTTCTATCTTACTTGTGTGAATTTCCTGGGCAAAATTCATTTTACAGTGCTCATAAGCCTTCCTGTTTTGTAGCTCCCACCATTGTGGGTTATCAAAAAAATACTTTACTTTCTCCGTCAATTCTGAAACCGAACCCGCATTGAAAAACAACCCTCCTTCCCCATTCTTAAAAATCTCCAGAATCCCGTCTACTGCACTTGCAACAACAGGCGTACCGCAAGCCATAGCTTCGATTACTACACGACCAAAGGGTTCCTTTAGAGAGGGTACAACAACAAGATCACACATACTCATCAAGTCAGGTATGTCGCTGCGAAAGCCTAAAAAATGGACTAGATCTTTCACTCCTAAATCACGCGCCATTTTCTTTAAACGCTCTTCATATTCGCCCTGTAAGGTCGTCGTATCTTTGCCAACTATTATAAAATTGGCTTTGATTCCAAGATAGGAAAGGTTCTTTGCCATTTCCAGAAAGAGATGTTGGCCCTTGATCCTCTTCAATTGTCCGAAGATGCCAATAACTGGTAAATCTTCAGACAGACCTATTTTATTATACAGTTGTTTACTTTCTCGTGGGTAATACTTAGATAGATCTACACCATTATGCACATAGAAACATTTTGAGCTTTCAAGCTGCGGCGAATGCTTAAGCACCGCTAGCATGGTTGCTCTTGATGGGAACAATATCCTATCCGCACAATCCGCTTTGATCCACCTTAAATCTTCGTCTGGTTCATCAATATGGATGTGCAGAATTACTGGAATATTCAGTATCTTTGATAGAGGCCTGAAAAATTTATAGTCCCCTGCTATATTGATATAAATTAGACCTATCTTATATCTTTTCAAAATGGTTGCCAATTTCACATGCGCAATTACTATGGATGAAACACTCTTCTTACTGTACACCGGAAAATGGAAAGGCGATAAGCTAACTCCCGCCTGTAATTTCCACACTTCAAAGTGAGAGGCCGGATTATACAAGCAGTATGGTTTAAATCGCCCACAATCAATCGTGTCCAGAAGCGCGAGAAGATTTATTTCACCCCCAGCGATATGA
>CAZSVW010000183.1:0-2042 GCA_964610485.1 Candidatus Hydrothermarchaeota archaeon
TATCTTACAAGGATGTGGTTCTGGGGCAAGTTCTCTCAATGAAGCGGGAAGCCCCTTGCGTAAGCAAGGGGTAGTTCACAAAATGAACATCATTATAACACCCTCAAAGCCTAGAGGTAAAATAAAGGCACCTCCTTCTAAGAGCTATACCCACAGAGCCTTTATACTCGCTACCTTAGCAAGAGGAGAATCGAGAATAATAGATTATTTATTCGCTAAGGATACGTTGGCAACTTTAAAAGCTTGCGAAGCATTGGGGGCGGAGATAAAGGAAGAAAATGAAAACTACATTTTCATAAAGGGAACAAGGGGCAAGCTAAAAAAGCCAGAGGAAATAATAGATGTTGGAAACTCGGGAACAACTTTAAGATTAATCTCAGGAATCGCATGTCTTGATAAGAAAGTAACCCTTGCCGGAGATGAATCTATAAGAGATAGGCCTATGAAGCCATTGCTCGATGCTCTTTCTCAGCTGGGAATAAAGGTTATCTCAAATAATGGAAAAGCTCCTCTAACGATTTATGGCAAAGAGATTTCTAAGCAAGAGGTTAAGATAAGAGGCGATATAAGCTCGCAGTTTATTTCCTCCCTTCTAATTTTAGCCCCTTATACAAAAAGGGGGCTAAAATTAAAGTTGACAACGGAGCTTAAATCAAAGCCTTATGTGGATATTACCATAGATATAATGAAGAAGTTTGGAGTTAAAGTAGAAAACAAGGATTATCAAGAGTTTTACGTTCCACCTCAGGTATATAAGGCTACCGAATACAGAATAGAAGGAGATTATTCCTCAGCTTCCTACTTCTTGGCTCTCGCTGCAATAACAAACTCCGAAATAACTGTGGAAAACCTAAGGAAAAATACGAGGCAGGGAGATAGAGTTATATTAGATATTCTCAAGGAAATGGGAGCTAAAGTAGTAATAAAGGAAGATGCCGTAGTAGTAAAAGGAAATGAACTTAATGGTATAGAGATTGACCTTGGAAATACTCCCGATTTACTCCCTACTCTTGTGGCTCTTGCTTGCGTTGCAAAAGGAAAAACGGTAATAAAAAACATAAAACATGCGAGATATAAAGAGTGCGATAGGGTTAGAGCTTGCTCAACGGAGTTCAGAAAATTTGGCGTTGAAATAGAGGAGAAAGAAGACATGCTTATCGTAAAAGGTAAAGAAAAAAAGAAGTTAAAAGGGTGTGAGGTAAATAGCCATAAAGACCATAGGATGGCAATGGCACTTTCTTTGCTCGCTTGCATAGCAAGCAAAGAAACTGTGATAAAAAATGCAGAGTATGTTAGCATCTCTTATCCTAAATTTTTTGATGAACTTAGAAAATTAGGGGTTAGCTTATGGCAGGAAATACCTTTGGTAAAAAATTTAGAGTAACAACCTTTGGAGAATCTCATGGTAGAGCGGTAGGGGTAATAGTAGATGGTTGCCCTCCAGGTTTAGAGCTTAGCGAGGAAGACATTCAGAGAGAGCTTGACAGAAGAAAGCCCGGGCAAAGCAAAATAACAACCCAGAGAAAAGAAGAAGATAAAGTTGTAATCCTCTCGGGAGTCTTTGAAGGCAAGACTTTGGGCACGCCCATAGCGATGGTTGTTTACAATAGAGATATAGATTCTTCTCCTTATTATGAGCTAAGAAATAAGCCAAGACCCGGACATGCAGATTTAACCTATTTTCTCAAATATAAGCACTACGATTTTCGTGGAGGAGGAAGAGCCTCTGGTAGAGAAACCCTCGCAAGGGTTGCGGCAGGAGCAATAGCAAAAAAATTGCTCGAAAAAATAAACGTTGAAATTTTAGCCCATACGATAGAAATCCATGGAATTAAAGCCAGAGAATTAAGCATCGCTGAGATAAGGAAAAATGCTGAGAAGAGTTTGGTAAGATGTGCAGATTTAGAAACAGCGAAAAAAATGGAGGAGGAAATAATAAAAGCAAAGAAAGAAGGTGATTCGGTAGGAGGTGTAATCGAGCTAATAGCTCTAAATGTCCCTCCTGGCTTGGGAGAGCCCGTGTTTGATAAACTTGATGCAGA
>CAZSVW010000184.1:0-2015 GCA_964610485.1 Candidatus Hydrothermarchaeota archaeon
TTTCATTTTTAAAAGCTTTAAAACTAGAATATGAGATAATTCTAGCACATGGCCCAATAGCCACCTTCTTTGGCATCTTTTTGTCTAAAATAAAAGATAATAGAAAAAAAATAATATGTGTACCTCATGGCTTAGCATTAACCCAACCACAATACAATATTTTAGTAAAATTTTTACTTAGAGCACTTGAGAAATTTGCATATTCTCATGTACATTCGGTTGTTTTTCTTTCGAAAAACGAGAAAGAAGAATTTGAGAGAAAACTTGGATTTCTACCGAGAAGATATGTTATAATTCCAACTGGAATTGATATTGAAAAATTCTCCTCTTCTCGTGTTTCGAAGAAACACAAAAAATATATTACTTTCATTGGAAGATTAATAGAAGTCAAAGGAGTTGAATATCTAATAAAAGCTTTTTGTAAACTCGGAGAGTTTACAGATTATAGGCTTTTAATAGTTGGAGACGGTCCCCAAAAAAGAGAGCTTGAAAAAATCTCGGGAGAAAATGTAATTTTTACAGGTTGGCGAAGCGATATACCAGAGATACTACAAGTCACTGAGATATTTGTTTTACCTTCTTTGTCAGAAGGTTTGCCTATAGCTCTTCTCGAAGCCCTCGCCTCGGGAAAAGCATGCATTGTTACAGATATTGGCTTACCCGTAAAGAATTATTTTAATGCTATCGTTGTTCCTCCCAAGGATGTCGAATCTCTTCAAAAGGCGATATTAAAACTTATAAATGATAAAAAGTTGAGAAAAAAGCTCAGCCACAATGCAAGAAGGAGTGCTGAGAAATTTTCGTGGAAAAAATGCATAAGAGAATATGAAAAGCTTATATCCTCTCTCTAAACCACTCTATCGTTTTTTTCAACCCTTTTTCAAGGTCATACTCTGGATTATATCCCAAATCCCTCTTAGCTTTCTCTATGCTTGCTAGACTATGTCTTATATCTCCCTTTCTAGGCTTTTCAAAAACTATTTTTGAGTTTGAAGAGGTAAGCGAAATTATTTTTTCTGCAAGCTCAAGTATGCTTGTTCTTTTACCAAAGGCGATGTTGTAATTTCCGGTGGCTTTGCTTTGCATCGCAAGCAAGTTTGCTCTTACAGCATCTTTTATAAATGTAAAGTCTCTTGTCTGTTTTCCGTCTCCGTATATTGGTAGAGGCTTATTTTTGAGAGCAAGATATATGAATTTTGGTATTACAGCGGCATATTCGCTCCTTGGGTCTTGCTTTGGCCCATAGACATTGAAGTACCTCAGACAAATAGTTTTAAGGTCATAAACCTCGTAGAACACCTTTGCATATAGCTCGACCGCAACCTTGGTAACGGCGTAAGGCGATTTTGGATTGTAACCCATGCTTTCGTGCTTTGGCAATTCTTTGCTATCTCCGTATACGCTTGAGCTTGATGCGATAACAACTTTTTCAACATTTTCTTCTACACAGCATTTTAGTAGAGTTAGAGTAGCATTTATATTATGTTGATTCGCAGATAAAGGGTCTTCTATGCTCCTTGTAACGCTTGGTAGCGCAGCCTGATGCAATACATAATCTACATCTTTTAAAATTTTCCTTAGGAGAATTTTGTCTCTTATGTCGCCTTTAATAAACTCAAACTCTAAGCCTTCAATATTTTCTTTCCTTCCAGTTACGAAGTTATCTATACCAACAACCTCATAGTTATTTTTCAGAAGTTCTTCTACAAGATTTGAACCAATAAAGCCTGCACAACCAGTTACAAAAATCTTCATGTTTATATGCTCCTTCGTCCCACTCCAATGTATTCGAAACCTTTTCTCTTTATTTCTTTTGGTTCAAAAAAGCCCCTTCCATCCACGATTAAACAATTTTCTTCCGCGATTTCCCTTATTTTATTCCAGTCTAAATTTTTAAATTCCTCATGGTCTGTGACGAGGATTATTACTTCAGCTTTCTCAAATATATCATATGGTTTTGATACTTTAATATCATTGCTTTTGTAAAAAGAGACAACTTCTTTATTTATGTACGG
>CAZSVW010000185.1:0-2015 GCA_964610485.1 Candidatus Hydrothermarchaeota archaeon
CCACCTTCCGTGCCATCGCTCTTACATAGCCCTTTGCCATTGGTACCATCATCGGCCTGAAAATAGATGGTATCAATTCCATTAATATTAGCATAGGTCAATTGAATCGGATTTGAGTCTCCAGAACCGTTTATATTCTTGACCATCACCGTGCCTTCTTCTGTGCCATCACTCTTCCATAGCTCTTTACCATTGACGCCGTCATCAGCCTGGAAATAGAGAAACTCACCGACAGCTACGGGGGGGCCGACAAGAGCAAAGGGGAAAACTGGAAACGCTGACGCACCTACGTTGATGTCTTTGACCAGGTATGGAGAAATCTGGGAGATCGGTCCATATCTAATAGCCCATTCAGAGCCTCGCGGCCATATGCACGAGGTGCTCAAACCAAGAAAGTTTAAAAAATGGAAGTACAGGAGTTAGGAAAATGGAAGTACGACACCTCTCCACAGGACAGAGGTTTGTGTTAGTAGCTATTGTACTGCTAATTTTTTCCGCGGTGGTGCTAGCATTGGGCAGGGAAGAGATGGCAAATAGCTATGCGATTCTCGCCTACTATTTCCTCGTAATAGGCGTACTAAACCTCTTAATAGAACATCACGGGCAGAAGAAGGTAATAGCTAGACGGAGCCTGAGCTGCGTACTTCTCGCATTGATGATACGCCATACCCCAGAAATAATGGAGTATTTTCCATATTTGGATTTAATAATTTTTTCTCTCGCTTTCTACATTGTAATAAGATATGTTAAAGCCTCTGCAAAAGATAGGATATCTCCTTTCTAATTCTCCTTATAAAGATCGGCTTATCGAAGAGCTTAGCCCTCTTTATGCACGCTTTTTTATATTTCTCGGGATTTCTTGAGACTTCCAGCACGGCATTCTTGATTTCCTCCACAGTCGGACCGACCAATTTTCCGGTAACGTTGTGCACAACGCTCTCAGCATACCCTCCCTCTCTAGTGGCAACCACGGGTTTACCAGATGCCATGGCTTCCAGAGGAACCATGCCGAAATCTTCATCCAAAGCTGTGCATATGACCCCTTTGCACCTAGAATAAAGATCCAAAAGCTCGTTCTCGGGAATAAATCCCCTTATCTCCACGTTATCTGGAATATTGTGTAAAACTTTTGCTTTGTATTTTTCTCCAAAGGAACTCGTCGTTTCTCCAACTATTATTAGTTTTTCCTCGGGAATTCTTCTAAAAACATCGATCTGTAGATTTATTCTCTTTTCGGGGGATATCCTATTTACTGAAAGCCAAAAATCTCCGTATTCTTTAAATTTGAATTTTTTAAAATTTATCGGAGGATACACAACCTTAGAATCTCTAGAATAATATCTGAGTATTCTCCTCCTTGTATTTTTAGAATTCGCCAATATTTTTTCAACATGTTCTAAACTTTTCTTATCAAAGAACCGATGAAAGAAAGCCCAGGCTTTTGCGGATTCTCTTAAAATGGGAGGAAGACTCTCGAATATCTTTGGATACAAATCATAGAACGGTCTGTAGGGGGCGTGACAATACCATAGATTTGGTTTATTCTTTACTGCAGAATACTGTGAGAAGTTTCCGCTAAAAATAAAAAAGTCGTAGATGTCTGCGAACTCGTCTCTGAAGAATTTTAACGAGGCGAAAATTTGCCTCATCGGATAAGAAGTTGGAACCTCGCCGAGGGAGATAAGATTTATTTTAAGTTTCTCTAGTTCTGGATGTAAGACCGTCGTTATCAAATCTGCACCCAATGCTTCAGCTATGGTGATGGCTACTTTTTCAGCTCCTCCGAGAGTAACAAAGTAATCGTGGAAAACGGCAATCTTCACATTTTAATTTTTGGAATTTGAGTTAAATTAAAAGTTTCCCTTCACTCCATTCAAGAATTATAAAAATTTAAGGAGATTTAAAACACACAAAGATTATCTTATAACCATTGAAATTAATATAATGCGTTGGAAGACCGAAACATCGCAGAAAGCTTAGAAATAGAACTTTTTTTGCCGGAGAATGCTGAATCG
>CAZSVW010000186.1:0-2005 GCA_964610485.1 Candidatus Hydrothermarchaeota archaeon
CACGGCCGAGATTCGAACTCGGGCTAGGGGATCCACAGTCCCCTGTGCTAACCAGACTACACCACCGTGGCCATTATCTATCCAAAAACATAAACAAAATACGCACGTTTAAAAAGATTTCTCAACTTCTTCCTCGTACCAATTTCGAGTTATTATATATCCCAGCAAAAATCCAAAAATCAGACCGATGAGATGTGCAAGGAAACCCGTAACTGCCGAGAGAATGAGAAATACTGCCGCATAATACAGGGAGGTATAGACCCCCTGCGGATACACATTTCTTTGGGCGATGAGAACCGCTCCAAGAGTTCCAAAAATGGCACCCGAAGCGCCCGCCGAAATCGTATTTTCTGGATATATAAAGCAGACTAGCGAGGAGAGCACGCCAGATGCAAAGTATATTGTTAGGAATACCTTTCTTCCATAGAGCTCCTCGGCCTTTGAACCGAAGATTGAAAGAAAGACCATATTATATCCGAGATGCGGGAGGTCAAAGTGAACGAAAAATGAGGTCAAAAGCTGATAGTAATGTCCAGAGAGCAGGGCATGCTTACTTATACCTAATAGCTTCATATATTCCATATCGATCCTGAGAATATTCGAACTTTTATAAGCCAGGATGAGATAAACTGTAATATTCGTTATCACCAATATAAGGGTAATCATTTATAAAGGGTAATAAAAATGCCGAGAAGAAAATGTATTAAATGTTCATCTGAACCGTTTGTTTATCTTAAGTATGCCAATGCTGCATTTTGTAGAGAACACTTCATAGATTTTTTTGTTCAAAGGATAAAGAAGAATATAAAGAAATATAAGATGATAAAAGAAAAAGAGAGGATAGCAATAGGGGTGTCTGGGGGGAAAGACAGTATTTCTCTTCTTCATGCATTAAGCTCGCTAAAGAAAGAGATGAAATTTGAACTCTGCGGGATTGTGCTCGACCTGGGAATAAAAAATTTCTCAGAAGAATCCGTAAAAGTTGCTGAGGCCAACCTGAGAAATGTTGAAATAGACTACGAGGTATTCGACATCGGGAAGGAGTACGGATTTACCCTAGAAGATATGGTTATGCGTATAAGGTACAGAAATCCATGCTCGATATGTGGTGTGGTAAAGAGATACTTGCTGAATAAACTAGCTACAGAAATTAAAGCAGACAAGCTTGCAACCGGACACAATCTCGACGATTTTGCTAGATTCTTACTCACAGAATTTATCTCTATGAATATAGATGCCCTAAAGAGACTTTCTCCAGTAACACCGCCCAGAGATAAAATGGTAGGCAGGATAAAACCCCTATTTTTAACTCCAGAAAAAGACTGCAATACATATGTTAGGGCGATTGATGTTCCAGTCGTCCGGGGGATATGCCCGTATAAATTAAAGTTTTCAAATAAAACTATATTCGAGTTCGTTAATAAACTGGAAGAAAATAGAAAAATTACTCTCGTTAGGGGTTTTATACATAAAATAAAACCCAGACTTGGGAAAACCCCGGAATCAAAACTTGGAAAATGTAAAGAGTGCGGTTTTCCTTCTTCCGGAGAGATATGCTCCTTCTGCAAATTGCGCAAAAGTTTTAATATTCACTAATGAACGGTCATCCGTGATAAATTATTTAAATGATTAGAGATAAATAACCAAGCATGAAAGCGAAAAAACTTTACTCGGCGAAGGATTTTTTCAGCATGTATGATAGAAAAAGCACGGTGGCAGCATATAGGGCAGCGATAAAAAAATTTCTCTCCATGGTTTTTGGCAAGGAGTTAAAAGACTTCGAGGAAATAGACAAAGCAAGCATAGAATACCTTAAACAGGATAGAAACAGATTTGAGGATCTGGCTAACTTCATTGAATTTCTCAAGGAAAAACATCCACCGAAAACTATCGGAGTTTATCTTCCTGCTATTAGGGAATGGTTGGCAATCAATAATTATGAACCAAGTCCAAGAGAAAAAAGAATTCTGAGGAAGCTTACACCTACCACGAAAGCGAGGAGCGA
>CAZSVW010000187.1:0-1993 GCA_964610485.1 Candidatus Hydrothermarchaeota archaeon
CTTCTTGGCGCATTTGTTGCACAGCTCTCCACAGGAATAGCGGTTTTCATTTTTACAAATTTTGGAATGCCTGTCTCGACAACTCAGGCAATTATTGGAGGAGTAGTAGGAGTAGGTCTAACAAAGGGAATTAAAACAGCCAACTGGAATACATTGAAAAAAATTATGTTAGGATGGATACTAGCTCCAGCGTGTGCATTGGTAATTGGATATATGCTATTTAAGTTTTAAATTAAACCACTTTTTCTCAGCAAATTAAAAACTTCATTAAAGAATTCTGAAACTGAGACTTCTCTTCTTCCATTTCTACTGAAATCATGTTCATCAGGGTTTTCGAAAGGATGTTTGTGCCATTTACCGCCAACACTGTCTCGACCAAACAATCCCTATTCCACGAGAACATTAAGTGAATAAGAATTTGCTACAGCTTCGACCTCTCTAATAAATTCATTTATATTCATAGCAATTTTTTAAGCTTTTCTATTTTTTCTTTAATCGTCTTTATGCCGTCTATTGCAAGTTCCCAGTCACAATAATCATTTTCAACTTCGAAAGAGTAATTCTCTTCCTTAGCTACTTTAGCCTTAAACTCTTCAAAACTCATTCTATACTTCTTTCTCATTGCATTGTCTATCATGATGTATTCCAATAACCTCCTTCTCAGTTCTTTCATTATACGGTAGCTCCAACAAATTTTCTGGAGAGTATTCATGCTTCATCATGGAGACTCACTTTTTTTAATTTTTCTTTTCTTTTAAATACTTGTCTAAAATCTTCCCAATCAAAGCTCCGCCCAGAATAGAGCCAAAAACCACCAGTGCTACCTTCTCAATTTCCTCTCTTTTTTTCTTTTCTTTAATCCCCTCCTTTACGAACTTCACCAGCGCATTGTAATTTTCTACAAACTGTATGGCTTTCCCTCTCGTCTCGAGAGAATCTTTTCCAAAGGACTTTAAAACCTTTGCCTTTCCCTTTGTATACTCAACCACCTGAAGGTATTCATTTTTCCCGACCTTTATTTTTCTTATGGACGGCATCACATAAAAATTTAGTCAGGTTTATATATAAAATTTTCTACTAAAATAACAGTAAAATTTATATAGTATAAAATTAGTATTTTTTAGTATACTGATATATACTAATATTAAAGGTGAGAAAAAATGAATGACGAAAACACCTATATCGGCCCTCTACCAAGGGAGTTAGCAATCCAAGGTATCGCAAGCTCTATCTACACAATAAAATGGATGCTCTTTGGTGCTGTAGTTGGCTCAAGTATAAGAGGTTCAATAGGAGCTTGGGTTGGAGGTTTAGCATTCGGTGGCGTTGGCTTACTCCTGGATGAAGGAATTCTAAAAGAAAAAGAAAAGAAGACTCAGGAGGTTTAAAGGTGATAGCAAGCCCTTGGCTCCTAGTGTTGAGAACGCTTGCTTATATAATCTTAAGTAGGCAGGAGGCAGAAACAATAAATATCAAAAGTTCTCAGTGATACTTCCCATTTTCTTTTTTCTATTCTTCATACTCGGAGCTTACTACATTTCTTATCTCCTTGGCTATCTTCTTACCTATTCCTTTAACCTCCGCAAGCTCCTCTTCGCTTGCGGTGAATATTTTTTCAATGGTTTTAAATTTTTTCAGTAACCTTTTGGCAAGTGTCAGATTTACAAAAGGTAAACCAGCGACCACGAATTCCTGCATCTCTCCTAAGCTTGTTAACTTTTTGTCCCCTCTGATTTGAGGGGTTCTCCCTTCTTCCTGCTCTCTTTTTGTAATAGAAGCTATAAGTTCTGCGGTTTCTTTTTCATTCTTTGTAAAGAGCAGAGGTATGCCTATATCTAAAGCAACAGCAATTAAAGCTCCGCGTATGGCATTCGCGTGAATATCACGCTTGGAATAAAGACCTTCTCCTTCTATTATCATTAGAGGTTTGGAAAAAGCTCGTTTTAATCTTAAAGCCTGGTCGAGAAGCCTACCATCCATAATAGAGTTGAGA
>CAZSVW010000188.1:0-1977 GCA_964610485.1 Candidatus Hydrothermarchaeota archaeon
AACATGGTAATGACTTTTAAGAGGAGAAGGGATTTAATTCTATCTCTTCTATCTGCGATAGAAGAAATAAGCGTGGTTAAACCAACCGGAGCTTTTTATGTGTTTCCAAACTTCTCAGCCTATGGCGAATCCTCAAGCTTGGTCATGGAATTTTTAAAGCAGGCTCAGGTAGTTACTACTCCGGGAGAAGCCTTTGGAAATTATGGGAAAGGCTATATAAGGTTTTCCTATGCAACTAGTGAAGATAAAATAAAAGAAGGAATAAAAAGGATAAAAGATTACCTGGAGGAAAGAAGATGAATATCGAAGTTATTAAAAGATTATGCGAAGCCCACGCAGTTCCTGGTCATGAAGACGAAGTTAGAGGTATAATAGCAAGTGAGCTAAAAGATTATGAGCAGAGCATTGATAAGCTTGGAAACCTGATAGTAAGAAAGGGTGAAGGTAAAAAAAAGCTCATGCTCGCCTCGCACATGGATGAAATTGGGCTAATGGTCAAGCACATAGATAAGCAAGGTTTCATAAGGTTCACAACCCTCGGCGGCTTCTTTGACCAGACTTTGCTCAACCAGCGCGTGGTAATTCATACAAAAAAAGGCAGAGTTTATGGAGTAATTGGATCAAAGCCGCCCCATCTAATGAAAGAAGAAGAGAGGAAAAAGGTAGTTGAGTATAAGGACATGTTCATAGACATCGGAGCGGGAAAAAAGGAAGATGTTGAAAAGGCTGGAGTAAGAATTGGCGATTACATAACTTTTGACAGAGACTTCCAAGAGCTTATAAATGGATTTATAACCGGAAAAGCCTTCGATGATAGGCTTGGGTGTTATGTTTTGATAGAGGTTTTGAAGAAAGCTACTCCAAAGATTAAGCTTTATGGCGTTGCCACGGTGCAAGAAGAAGTAGGATTAAAAGGTGCGAGAACCTCGGCTTTCAAAATCTATCCAGACTATGCCATTGCCATTGATGTAACTACCACTGGAGATTATCCCGGAGTGAGAGAAGAAGAAAGCAATGTAAAGCTCGGCAAGGGACCAACGATTTCCATAGTAGATGCAAAGGGAAGGGGGTTAATCTCCCATCCAAAGGTCAGAGAGTTATTAATCGAAACAGCGGAGGAGCTTGACATACCCTATCAGCTTGAGGTTGGAGAAGGGGGCACAACAGACGCTACCGCGATTCACCTAACTAAAGAAGGTGTGCCTTCTGGAGTTGTTTCAATTCCAACGAGATATATTCACTCGCCAGTAGAGGTTGCCAAACTTGAAGACATAGAAAATACGATAAAGCTTCTTGTGGGCGTGGTGGAGAAGTTGGAATGATACAAAACCTTTAAACTTTCTGTATTACATTATGTATAACATGGAAGTAATAACATTCAGAATACCTAAGGAAATAAAGAGTAAGATGAAGGAGTTAAACATTAACTGGTCGAAGGAAATAAGGGAGTTCATAATTAAAAAAATAGAGGAAGCAGAGAAAGAGAAAAAATTCAGCCAAGCGGTTTCAATAATAGCAAAGACTTCAAGCGTGCCTGTAGGATTTTCTCAGAGTTCTGTGAGGGAAGACCGTGAAGGTCGTTGATGCCTCGGTTATAGCTAAGTTTATACTAAAGGAGAAAAATTGGGAAAGTCTCATATCCGTCTTAAAAGGTTCCTCAACCCTAGAGCTTGCTATAAATGAATCTGCCAATGCAATTTGGAAAGCTTTTTATCGTGGATTAATATCAGAAAAAGATGCCACGGAAAAATTAAGAGCTTTAATCCTTTTAATGGAGAGTATAGAAGTTAGAAAAAGCCTGAATTTTTTAGAAGATGGTTTAAGAATTTCAATAAAACATGAGATACCAATATATGATTCTCTCTATATAGCGTTTGCTTTAAAAGAAGGAAAAGAACTCTATACCTGTGATGATATACAATATAAAGTTAGTTTGAAAGAAGGTGTTAAATGCATTAGATTGGATTAACTTATTTT
>CAZSVW010000189.1:0-1972 GCA_964610485.1 Candidatus Hydrothermarchaeota archaeon
AACAACCTTCTTCGACAAAGACTTTGCCAGTATCATGATATCACTAAAAATTTTAAAAGTAAATATATAAACTTTTTGAACAACAGTATTGTACAACACTTTAACCTTTCAGAGGGTGATAAGTTCAACCGGGAAATTAAAGCTGAAAGTGGAGAACTTATAATTGTGGTAAGACCATTAAAAGAAAAGAAAGGTGGTGAAAATGGATAAAAAACAAGTAACACTCTTTGGCGAAATCTATCCAGAAATTGTTGAAGAAGAAAAAGTGAGAAAAGGTTATATAAGAGATTTTATAACACGCAGACTTTTAAAAGATACCCCTGAGGAGAGAAGGAGACAGGAAATAGAAAGGAGATTAGTTGAAGAATGGGGTTATCCTAAAGAACTTATCGACATAGAAGTTGAGATACAATTTGGTAGTCAAAAATTAGGTAGGGCTGATATTGTAATATTTAGAGATAAAAAATCTAAAGATCCAAATAAAAACGCATACATTATAGTTGAAGTTAAGAGAGAAAGTAGAAAAGATGGAATAGAACAACTTGAAAGCTACATTAACGCAACAACCGCCGAATTTGGAATTTGGTATAATGGTAGAGACATAGCATTCATTAGAAGGTTAAGAAAACCTCACCAGTTCCAAGAAATAAGCCGAATTCCTAGATATGGAGAAAGATTTGAGGATTTAGAAAAACAACTTACAAAAGATGACTTAAAACCAGCTTTCAATCTAAAGGCTAGATTTGATGAAATCCATAATTATCTTTATGCAAATGAGGGATTTCTGAAAGAGAAGTTGTTTGGTGAGATTATTAAGCTTATTTTCATGAAAATTGTAGATGAAAAATCGCCAAGAAAGGAAGTATGGTTCTGGATTTCTGAAAGAGAATATGAAGAATTAATAGAGAAGGGAACTTCTCGATCATTTATACAAAGAATTCAAAGACTTTGGGATGAGACTAAAAGTTTCTATCCAGAAATTGACGGAGATTTGTTATTAAAACCTCTTTCAATGGCTGAAATTGTAAGAAGATTACAAGAAATATCTTTCATGAAAACAAGAGATGATGTCAAAGGAACTGCTTTTCAGACTTTTATCCATGAAAATATGAGAGGTGATAGGGGAGAATTCTTCACTCCACAGCCAGCTATTGAATTAGCTGTTGGAATGTTGAACCCGAATTATCACGAATCTGTCATTGATCCAGCTTGCGGAACTGGAAGATTTTTAATCTGGACAATGGAGCATGTAAAAAAGAGATACAACTTAGATGCAAGAGGAGTGGCTGATTATGCAAGAGCACACATTGCTGGAATAGACATCAATCCAGATTTGGTTAAAGTGGCTAAAATGTATATGGTCTTATTTGAGGATGGATGGACTAATATTTTTTCAGCTAATAGTTTGTTGCCATTCGATGAATTAGAGAAAATAGCGAAAGAGTTTGCAGTTCCTAAACCTGCAAGACCAGAACCAGATAAATTTGACATAGTTTTAACTAATCCTCCATTTGGAACAAAAGGAAAAATAAAAGATCATAGGATTTTAGCACAATTTGATTTGGCTCATAAGTGGAAGTATGACAAGAAAGAGAAGAAATGGATTAAAACAAGCCAACTTCTTAGAGAACAGACTCCTGAGATATTATTCATTGAAAGATGTTGGCAATTGCTAAAACCTTATGGAAGAATGGCTATTGTTTTACCTGATGGAATACTAACAAACTCAACTTTAGGATATGTTAGACAATGGTTAATGGATCATGCAAGGATATTAGCTGTGGTTTCATTACCACCTGAAACATTTATACCATATGGTGCTGGGGTTAAAGCATCGATCTTATTTTTACAAAAATTACCAGAAGAAGAATTAGAAGAACTGAACGAAAAGGGTTATCCAATATTTATGGCAGAGGCTGAGAAAATAGGCTACGATGTTAGAGGAAAAACAATTTTCAAAAGAGATGATGAA
>CAZSVW010000190.1:0-1968 GCA_964610485.1 Candidatus Hydrothermarchaeota archaeon
ATTTAGCGGGGATTTATATAAAATGGAATAAAAAAGAAGGGAAGGGAAATGGAGTTGTACTAACTTTTGACTGGGGTAAAGCCTGCAAAGATGCCGGCATAAACCGTGCAGACTTCAAAGACTTCAAAAGCTACAAGTGGTGGTGGACTAGGCTTAAGCTCGACCTGTGGATGATGGATTACTTGGACAAGCCAGAATATCTCATCTCAAAGGCGGCAGAATTTGACGTAGACGGTGAAATGCTCAATAAACTTAAAACCGCGGGAGTTAATCCGCTGGAAGAACTTGGTTTTGTGCAAAAAACAAAGGAAGTTGAAGTTGTAGAAAAAGAGATACCCGTGGTTCCTAAATGGGTTTATGCGGTAATAGCAATATTACTAACGACTACGATAATATCTATATCCTATGCTTACAAAAAGTACAAGTAAAATTTAAATATTTAATAACACTTACAGAATAAAAAGGTGAAAAAGATGTGTGCTCCAATCTCTGTTACGGCAGTAAGTGCTGCAGCGATGGCGCAAGCAATGCTGGCAAGCAAGGTTATTGCTTTAAGTTTAGCTGTCTCAAGTATAGCTATAAATTTCAAAAATGAAGTAGCAAAGTGTCTGAGATGGTTCTAAACTTTTTTTCTTCTTTTTTTAGATATTTAATTTTGCAGATCGAGGCTACAAACTATTGCAATTTAAACTGTAAGATATGTATGCGTAGTAGAATAAATTATCCTAAGGGTTACTTGGATTTCGAAACATTTAGGAAGGTTTTAAACTCCTATAACTTTAAAAGCGTCTCTTTACATGGTTGGGGAGAACCTCTGCTAAATCCAGAACTTTTCAAGATGATAAAATACGCAGAGGATAAAGGCATACCAGCAAGTATAACAACAAATGCGACTCTTTTAAATGAAAATACAATAGAAAATATTTTTTCTTCAAATTTAAGTGAAATAGCCTTTGGTATATATAGTGAAGAGCGATTAAACGAGGTTAAGGACAATATAGAGAGATTAATAAAAGAAAAGAGAAATAGAAAATCAAAAAAACCAAAAACTTACTTTGATATAACAATATATGCAGACAATATTGATGAAATCCCTGAATTAATAAGTACTGCAAAGGAATTAGGGATAGATGAGATAATCCTGCATAGGCTTTTTAACTTATATAAAGTTGATAAGAGCGTGGAATACATAACCAAAGAAGAAGAAAGAAAGTTGTTTGAGAAGTTGAAAAAGATAAAAGGTATACCCATTCACTTACCAAAGCCGCACACAATCCCATGTAGAATAGTGAAGCTCAGCATTTTTGTAACGTGGCATGGTAAGGTTACTCCATGTTGTTTCTTGCCCGAATACTTCATAGGAGATGTTAAGAATGGTATAAAAAAAATCTTAACTTCTCAGGAATATAAAAATTTCATAAAAAATATGGACAGCCATGAAATATGCGGGAGGTGTATATGGTGAGTTATTTTTCTGTAAAGGAACTTTCTACAATGGGATTATTTGCACTTTTAAGCTCTCTTATCAACTTCACCTTTCCCATTAAACATATAACAGAGATTTTCAATATCCCCGGACCGGCTTCTGGTATGTGCATCTTTGGGGGAATCATATTTGTTTTTTGGATATGCTTGGCACATAGAATTATAAAAAAGAGGTATTCTGCGATACTAACTTCCGTGTTTATCTCAACTTTTTGTTTGTTTTTTTCTCCCTGGTATGGAGTGGTCTCTCCATATTGGTTCGGAATTTTTGGGGTAATTGCTTTAGTAGCCATTGGGATAAGTGTCGAGAGTATAAGGTATCCAATTAATGGAGGAATAGGCAATATACTGGCATTGTCTATAACTTGGATAGCACTAGCTAAGTATGCCAAGGTTTATCCGCCATCGAGTCTAATACCCTTGCTATTGGTTGTTTCTTTTCTCTCGGGATGCTTGGGAGCCTATCTTTCTCTAAAATTTGGT
>CAZSVW010000191.1:0-1958 GCA_964610485.1 Candidatus Hydrothermarchaeota archaeon
CCCTTTTCTTCGCCAAGTTCCTCTGACCTTTTCCTTGCTTGCTCTGAGATAAATCTCATTAGCTTTTCTGCAAACTCTATTGCTCTTCTCGAAGCATATGGTATTCTAAGTTTTATTAGAGCTTCGGCAAATCCCATAACACCTAAGCCTATCTTCCTATTGCCTTTGGTCATTTTTTCTATTTCTTTTAATGGATATTTGTTTGCATCTATAACATTGTCAAGAAACTCGACGCCTATGTTAACAAGCTTTGCAAGCTTCTTCCAGTTCATTCTCCCCCCTTCAACCACCTTAGCTAAATTAATTGAACCGAGGTTACATGATTCATAGGGCAAAAGAGGTACCTCGCCGCAATTATGAGCTATAATACCATTAGCTATAAAAGAATGAGAATAAGGTTCTGTAAGGTCATATACTTCTACTAATCCCGCTTCCTCTATGAAATCAACTTCATCCTCAAAGGTGTCAGTATAAAAGGAGCCACGTTTATTAGGCATACTTTCTATAAAGACCTTCTCTTTTTTGCCTTCCAAAAAACCTATTTCATTGTAAAATCTTTCGAGATTTTGCCTTGTTATCACAAGTTCATAGTAATAGTCGCCTCTACTTTCATAATATCTCTTCTCTCCTTTTTTGGCAGTATATACAAATGGTTTGGATTTACTATATCTCCTCCTATATCTTTTTGACTTAATACCAAAAGATAGCAGGAGAAGTTGTACTTGCTTAGCTAATATTTCTGATGCAGTAGTCAGCCTAACCTGTCCTCGATTTTTCCCAGTACCTATAGTTCCGTCTGCTGTGAAAAGAGCTTGAAGAAAACCAGAGACTGCTTCTTTTGTAGCAGTGAAAATGGTTTTAGGTACCTCCTTATCCATACTCTTCACTTTTTTAACACCAAGTCTTGAGAAAAATTCAATCATTCCCTGTGCGTGGTACTGGAGTCTTCTGACTCCTCCATACTCATGAGGCTTAACCTCACAATTATTCCATCTGTTCAGTATCTTGGCGAAGTATGGTAAAAGGTTGTATTCATCTATACCAAAATAGAAAATTGCCTTTTCTCTTGTTAGCGCACCATCGCCAATTAACCAACCTAACACCTGTCCAAGTTCTCTCGACCATTTGTTAGGAAGATTTAATTCGCGTCGCGGAGATTTAAGATTTAATTTTTCTACATCAAAAGGTAGAGAACCGTCTTTATTAAACACTCCTATACTCTGAATAAGTACCCTATCTCCTTTTTTAAGCGTACCTAGGGAACGCCATCCATTGGGTGTTAGAATTAGGTGATCACTCGTAGCCTTTAATTCATAGCCTGACCTAGTTCTTAACCTATAGACTTTTTTAATTCCGCTCTTAAATATCCTCTTTGCTTTTTTTACCTCTGGCACTCCACCATTTAAACGCGGATCTACGAGTATCTCCCTTTCTTTTCCAACTATTTCATCAATTCTCTCTAAACCCTTTGAAGTTGCTACTAGAGTATCCCCTGTTACACACGGGTTTGTGCTTTCTATCTCCCCCAAACTTGGCGTTGGGTTATGCCTATTAATCTCGTCTAAAAAAATTAGCCCCGGATCGCCAGTACGCCAAGCCATGCTAACTATTAAATCAAAGATATCGCCGGCGTTAATCTTCTTAACCCTTTTCTTGTTTCTTGGATTCACTAGATAATAATCTTCATTGTTCTCAACCGCCTCCATAAAACTATCAGTCACTCCCACAGAGATGTTGAAATTTCTCAGCATGCCTTCCTTTTCCTTTGCGGTAATGAACTCAACTATGTCTGGGTGGTCTACTCTCAAGATGCCCATGTTAGCGCCTCTTCGCTTACCACCTTGCTTTATCACCTCCGTAGTTATATCAAAGACCTTCATGAAAGAAACAGGACCCGAAGCCACGCCCATCGTAGATTTAACGACATCGCCCTTTGGTCTCAATCTTGAAAAGGAAAA
>CAZSVW010000192.1:0-1941 GCA_964610485.1 Candidatus Hydrothermarchaeota archaeon
GGATAAAATATAGAATTGAGATGACAGTCAGA
This sequence comes from Candidatus Hydrothermarchaeota archaeon, assembly GCA_964610485.1. Classification (GTDB taxonomy): domain Archaea; phylum Hydrothermarchaeota; class Hydrothermarchaeia; order Hydrothermarchaeales; family CAZSVW01; genus CAZSVW01. Next base: position 33 of record CAZSVW010000192.1, read on the forward strand.
GAAAGGTCTGCGGTAGGTGTTATCTTTCGAAGGAACTCGGATAGAAAATATCTCCTATTAAAATATGGTCTTGGACACTGGGACTTTGTCAAAGGCAACATCGAAAAGGGAGAAAAAGAAAAAGAAACTGTTATAAGAGAAACAAAAGAAGAAACCGGGATAGATGATCTTGTGTTTATTCCCGGGTTTAGAGAAAGAATAACATATTTCTATCGAAGGGGGAAGGAGCTCGTTTTTAAGGAAGTTGTCTTTTATCTTGCAGAAACGAGGAAAAAGGATGTAGTTCTATCATATGAACATGCAGACTACGTATGGTTGTGTTTTGAAGATGCCATTAATAGGCTTACTTATAAAAACTCAAAAGAAGTGCTAAAAAAGGCTCATAAATATCTAATGTCATGAAAGATCTCCCTTTTCTATCTTGAATTCAATACTCAACGAACTACCTGGCTCTAACTTAACTTTTTTCAACGTAGACACCATACCCAGATTAACGCCCGAAACTATATCCTGAACGAACCTTCCTATCTCTGTCTTCTCCCCATTTATGTATACCTTGGCTTTTTCTTCAAGTTCCAGCTGTTCTGCCAAGTAGTCGTCTATGCTTTCCCCACTTATTCTAATTTCAATCCTGAGATTGTCTCCTTCTTTTAGAGAAATCCCCTTAAGATTGGAAATTATCCCCAGATTTGCTTTCCTTATTATATTCTGAACAAATTTGCCGACCGGAATTTTCTCATTATCTATATACACCAAAAGATTTTGTCCAGCTGAAAGTACAACGCAGTTTTCAAATTTTGCTTTCCCCTCAGCTATTTTCATAGCAAGTTCTCTACAATTTTTGAACCCACATTCACCACAATTTAAACCTGGAAGTTTTTTAAGTATCTCATCAACCTTCATTTTCCTTTTACCTCCGACCAGATTTTTCCCCTATAAAAACCAGTAACTGGACATCCCAAGCATCTTCCAGCATTGTAATATTCACATGCACCACAACTCCCACTATAGTTGCAGGGGGGAGTCTCCTTTCTTTCAAATTCAAACTTAAGTGGAAAAATGAAATCATTTACCATGCTCAATATTAAACTCATCTTAACCTCCATTACATTGGGTCTAGGTCTTATATGAGCGTCAACTAAAGCTTCAAGAGTAGAAATATCCTCACTCACAAAAAAGAGACAGAGATTATATTTCCCTGATGTGACAAAGCCATTTAAAAAATAAGGACAATTTTTAAATGAATTTAATATTTCATTGGTCTTTTTTGCTGTTATTTCCACCTTAGAGAGATATAACCCAACCTTCTTTAGATTTGTACCAACAACATATGAGATAAGGCCCCTCTCCTTAAGTTTCTTAATCCTAGCTCCAACAGAAGGCTGAGAAATCCCTATTAACCTTGCAATCTCTCTTTGTCTGATCTCCGGATTTTCTCTGAGGAGGGATAATATCTTCCTATCTTTTTCATCCATCAGACTATAAAATATAGGAAATACTTTAAATACTTTTTTAAAATAAAAATTTTGATATGATAGAAATTCTCCCAGTGGAAGTAGAAAACTATATTTTAAAAGAGATTCCTCCATATGTCCCACAAGGAAGGGGACTCGAGATATATGAGGCGCACTTAGATAACGGTATCCCCATACTCATAAAAGGCCCTAAAGGTGTAGGGAAAACTCTAAGTGTAGCTTACTTTGCGTATACCCGTAATATCCCGATTATACAAAGTGACTTAAGCGAACAGACAAGGAGATATGATTTATTGAGTAGATTCATTCTAATAGGGGATGAAGTAAAGTTCTTACTTGGAGATATGCCAAGAGCCATAGAGATAGCAAGTGAACTACTCCGCCCTTACGGACGGAGCTTCTACCTTCAGAGGCATTGGCCCCATCATCGGTAG
>CAZSVW010000193.1:0-1939 GCA_964610485.1 Candidatus Hydrothermarchaeota archaeon
CCACCGGTTGATGATCCGATAACCACAACTCTCTCCCTTTTTCAAAAGAAGTAGGTTTTCTTGATTGGTTTAAATTTCAATTTTTTAACCCTGGCCTTAGATGCGGCCTTCACTTTCTTTATTATCTCATCTCTGATCTTCTCTATGTCCAGCGATATCGTTCCTGAAGGTTTCTGAATGAAGTCGACCGCTCCCAAGCTCATCGCCCTTACTGTTGCTTTCGTCCCCTCCCCAGTTAGAGCGCTGAGCATTACTACCGGGATAGGTTTTTCGTGCATTATGTGGGCTAACGTAGTCAACCCGTCCATTTTTGGCATTTCAACGTCTAATGTGATAACATCTGGAGAAAGCTTGGCGACTTTTTCTAAAGCGTCTACCCCATCTCTTGCAGTGCCAACTACTTCTATTTCCGGGTCGGAGTTGAGGATTTTCGAGATTACTTTACGCATAAAGGCAGAATCATCTACTACGAGAACCTTTATCAACCCTTTCATCTCCTACTAGCCACTTTGTTAATTACCTCCAACACCTTGTCTTTGTTGAAAGGCTTAACTATGAAATCTTTAGCTCCCAGCTGAAGCGCTTCCTTAACCATTGCTTCTTGGCCGAGAGCACTTATCATTACTATCTTTGCATTGGGATCTTGCTTTAGTATCTCCCTCGTAGCGTTTATGCCATCCACCTTCGGCATGACTATATCCATGGTTACGATGTCCGGCTTCAGTTCAAAGTATTTCTTTACGGCCTCTTCTCCATCGCTTCCCTCCCCAACTATCTCATGCCCATCTTTGCCCAGGATATTCTTGAGCATCATCCTCATGAAAGCTGCATCATCTACTACGAGTATCTTAGCCAAGAGAATCACCTCGATTTGAATTTTTGGATGAGGGAAAAATATTTATACGTTTTTTTTCGAGAGATGAAACTGGTTTCGTACTTTCAATAATCGAAAGATAATTTATTAAAAATCAAATAAAAAATAATTTTAAAACCGGAGGCTATGAGGGAATTAGTGGTATTGGTAAGTGAGGAGCAGGATAAGATTTCTGAGATTTTAGAGAAGAACGGATATACCACAGTTAGCTTAAGTAAGATATCCGAATTGAAAGATATAAGGGACATTGGATGCGCAATTTTGGATATCTCTTCTCCAAATTTTAAAGGATTTTTTACCTTTTTTAACAGAAAAAAAGTCCCGATCATAGTGTTAGTGAGTAATACGGATGTAGATTTAGCTATGAGGTATCTCCGTAAAGGGGCTTTTGATTTTACACTTAAACCTGTATCAGAAGAGAGCATTATATACAGCGTCAGCAAGACGATCGAGATAAAGAGGATAATGGAAGAGAGAAAGAGAATGGACAAGCTCATCGATAAGTACTTTGAGAAGGTCGATGAAAAGGTCGAGGAAATTGTTAGGGATATAAGGGAATCCGAACAGAGATACAAAGAATTGATAGAAAACTCTGGGGATGGCTTTTTTGTTACAAATCTGAGAGGAACCATAGTGTATGTGAATCAAAGCTTTTCTAAGATATTTGGATATCCAAAAGAACAGCTTATAGGGAAGAGTATACTGCACCTTATACACCCCCAGGACGTAAACGTGTTTATAAAAATTTTCAAAAAAGATTACAAGATACCTAGGCTTCTCGAGGTCAGATGCCTGAAGAAAAGAAAGAGCGAGGTATATCTGCAAATAAGCGTTACCAGGGTAAAAAAAGGAGGCGTCATGAAAATTCAGGGGATTGCAAGGGATGTAACAGAATTGAAAATAAAAGAGAAGGAACTCAAACGTCTTAATAAAGAGCTATTCCTGAGACAAGAAAAATTAGTAGCTTTAACTGCAGAACTTGAGAGAAAAAATAGAGAACTTATGATGGCTAACAGCCTAAAAGATATATTTTTAGATGTTATGAGCCATGATTTGCTAAATCCC
>CAZSVW010000194.1:0-1936 GCA_964610485.1 Candidatus Hydrothermarchaeota archaeon
AAATATGGAACGGTTCACGGTAAGGCGTTTGGTGGTAAATGCCTGCCGAAGGACCTGAAGGCTTTCATCTCTTTTGCTAAGAAATATCGGAACGTAAGATTATTAAAAGCAGTGGATGAAATAAATGAAGAGATGAAAGAGGAATATGGAGTAAGGGAAAGGGAATGATAAGAAAAGCGGTAATACCAGCAGCAGGATTGGGCACGAGATTCTTACCTGTTACGAAAGCACAGCCAAAGGAGATGCTGCCGGTTGTTGATAAGCCGGTTATACAATACGTTGTGGAAGAAGCAATAGCATCAGGGATAAAAGACATTCTTATAATAACAGGAAAGGGTAAAAGGGCAATAGAGGATCATTTTGGGAAAAGTGAAATGGACAACAAGTTTTTAGATGAAATAGATGCGATGATGAATCACGTAAATCTTCTTTACATAAGGCAGCGAGAGCCACGAGGGTTAGGTGATGCTGTTTACTATGCAAAGAGTTTTGCAGGGGAAGAGGCATTTGCGCTACTTTTGGGAGATACTATAACCATTCCTGGATGCACAAAGGAATTAATCAAGAAATATGATGAATTAAAAACTTCTATTATTGCCGTTGAGAAGGTTCCGAAAGAAAAAATAAGCAGCTATGGCATAATAAGAGGGAAAGAAGTTGAAGGTGATGTTTACCTCATTAAAGATTTAGTGGAGAAACCCTTGCCGGAGGAAGCATCATCAGATTTAGGTATATTGGGTAGATACATTTTGACGCCGGCGATATTTGACGCAATCGAGAGGACACCTCCAGGAAAGGGAAATGAGATTCAACTTACCGATGCGCTACGCCTCATAAGAGAGAAAAGATACGCTTATGTTTACAAAGGGAAAAGATATGACATAGGGAACAAACTCGACTGGATAAAATCAAATATTGAACTTTTTTTAGCTGATAAACGATTCAATAATGAGCTTGAAAAATTCTTGCATTTACTGATAGGAGATAAAAAGCAAGATGAACAAAGAAATTGAAGAAATAAGGAGAGATATTGGGGCTATAAGCAAAAGCATTAAAGAGAAGAATATCTTAGTTACCGGTGGAGCAGGATTTTTAGGCTCCTGGCTTTGTGAAGTGCTTGTGGAGCAGGGAGCGAACGTAATTTGTTTGGACAATCTTGTGAGTGGCTTAAAAGCCAACATATCCCACCTAATGGGTAAAGGTAATTTCAAGTTCATCCAACACGACATAACACAACCAATATTATTTGATGAACCTATTGACGTGGTGATGCACCTTGCAAGCAGAGCATCTCCTTTTGAGTTTGGGAAGTATCCAATACAAATTCTAAAGGCGAACACCATAGGAATCTGGGTTGCGCTGGGAATAGCGAAGAAGCATAAAGCACGATTCCTTTACACCTCCACGTCCGAGATATACGGTGCTGCTACGGAGATACCTACTTCAGAGGAATATCGAGGTAATGTGAATCCAGTTGGACCGAGAAGCTGTTATGATGAAGCCAAACGATGTGGTGAATCGTATGTGATTGCATACGAGCTGCAACATGGTTTAGATACAAGAATAGCACGAATTTTCAATACCTACGGGCCGAGGATGCGAGCAGAAAGGGTTTATGGGGGGGTCATTCCACGATTCATCGAGCAGGCACTGAGTAATAAGCCAATTACGATTTTTGGTGATGGCACTCAAACAAGAAGTTTTTGCTATGTCACCGATCAGGTGGAGGGGTTATTAAAGCTTGCCTTTTCTGAGAATGCAAAAGGAGAAGTGGTAAATATAGGAAGCGATAAAGAAATAACAATTTTTGAACTTGCAAAATTAATACAGGAATTAACTAACTCTTCTTCAGAAATTGTTTTTGAAGAATTACCGAAAGACGACCCCCCGAGAAGGAGACCGGATATAACAAAAGCAAAAACGCTTTTGGATTGGA
>CAZSVW010000195.1:0-1916 GCA_964610485.1 Candidatus Hydrothermarchaeota archaeon
TTTTACCCAAATATATTACGGGCGTTGCATTAAGAATTATTTTCTTTCTATTTTCCTTGCCCATTTTCTTGCAGCCTCTAAATCAGCTTCTAACATTTCCTTTGAGTAACGAATTACGACACCGAGAGAAGCTAAACGAGCAATAAACTCTCTAATCGACAAGCCTGCGTTTTCAGCTGCTTTGCCAAGCGAAATCTCTCCCTTCAAATATCTTTGCACTGCTTCATTAAATCTTTCCTCCAATATTTTTTCATGCAACATTTTTCTAGCTAAAACAGCCTTTGGAACCTTTTCTTTCCTCGCTCTCTCCTCAAGATATTTCAAATCCTCCTCGGGAACTCTTAGTGGCAGGTATCCAGGCATTAATATATGCACCTCATAGAACCTTATCAATACTAAAAAGATCTATAAGGTTATATAAGGTTATTCAAAATTCAAAAATCGTTGAAACTATAGATAGTGTTCATGATATGCATGCTTGGGATGCAAAAACCCTAAATTTGCCACGTTTAGATACAACGATTAAAGCTTAATAGAGCCATGAGAATGATAAAATCATAAAGAAAGTTTTATAACAGGGTTATACGTGTCTAGCTTGGACGGTGAGGTTTTTGGAGGAAAAATACCAGAGACTCTTAGATTGGTTTAAGGATAAAAAAGGGATCCTAGTAGCATTTTCCGGGGGAGTAGACAGCACACTTGTGGCCTATGCTGCCAAAACAGTTTTAGGCGATAAAGCTTTGGCCGTCACTGCTAACTCTCCTCTCCTGCCGCCTGGAGAACTTGAAGAAGCAGAAAAATTGGCTAAGCTCATAGGTATCAGACATAAGGTCATAGAGGTAAATGAGCTTGAAAATGAACATTTAGTTGAAAATCCTCCAAATCGGTGTTACTACTGCAAAAAAGAACTCATGGGAAAACTCCTAAAAATTGCCTCAGAAGAAGGACTTGAAGTAGTTGTTGATGGAACAAATGCTGACGATATGCAATCATATAGGCCAGGCATCAAAGCCTTAAAAGAATTGGGCATCAGAAGTCCCTTAGCCGAGGTAGGTCTCAAAAAGGACGAGGTTAGAGCTATATCTAGAATGTTAGGTTTACCTACGGCTAATAAATCTCCTGTGGCATGTTTAGCTTCAAGATTTCCATACGGGAGAAAAATTACATTGGAAGCTGTTAAAAGGGTTGGAGAAGCAGAAACTATAATAAAGAAACTAGCAGATGTTAAACTTGTAAGAGTTAGAGACCATGGAGACATAGCTAGAATAGAAGTGGCCAGAGAAGAAAGGAAAAAGCTATTCGATGAAAGACTTTTAGACGAGATCTCTAAAAGACTTAAAAAACTAGGTTTTCTTTACGTGACAATGGAATTAGAAGGCTACGTCTCAGGCAGTCTAGATCGAATAATATTAAAAATGAAAAATAGAAACATACTTTAGATTCTTATGTAGTCTCAACAATTTTTATAAACTCGTCTTTACTTAGTCTGGCGTCCTTTATAATTTTTAATAACAACCCTCTCCCAATTACTTCACCCTTATGAACCGGAACCACCGTAGTCCTTCCATCAGGATGTCGAAGAAATACGTGACTCCCTCTTTTTGCCTAATCACTTGAAAACCAATTTTTATAAGTGCCTTTATTACCTTTTCCGCTGGTAGCGGTCTAAACCTCATTTAGATACCTCTACACTGATCCGCTGTATCCCTACAAAATTTAGCTTCGGAAAATCCTTTTCCACTTCTAAATATAGTTCAATTGCTTCTCTAATGCGCTTCATTAATTCATCTAATGTTTTTCCTTGAGTGTGACAGCCAGGAAGCTCCACTACACTCGCAACATAATATCCATCTTCGTCTTTTTCAATTATTATCGTAAATTCCCTTTCCATGAAACCACCAAATTAACTTTTCAAG
>CAZSVW010000196.1:0-1905 GCA_964610485.1 Candidatus Hydrothermarchaeota archaeon
CTTTTGTTTTTAAGTACCCCAGAAGGATTTCCAAAAGAAGGACAATTTTGGTGTAATCTTTTGGACCACAATTTGGTGGAAAGGATAAAAAAGGCTACAAATGGTTCTATACCTAAAAAAGAAGATTTTGAATACTTAATTCAACTTTGGCCGACGTTAATTAATGACCCTAAAAGCCATCATCAACATCATAAGTGAAAAAATTATAGATAGAACTTATTTGCTAGGCCAAGAAACAGGTTTACCGATTTCCAAATGAGTAGAAGATGATTTTAACTTGATCTCTACATATTTAATAAAATTTTTTAAATATCTTTCCCCTTCAATAAGTTCTCTAAGTATATAGCATCTATTTTCGTCAATTAGGCGGCCATAAAGAGTCTCTTCTTCTTTTCCTACTTCAAAAATTTTATGTTTTTCTAAATAGCCTTTTTCATGAGGGGTATATAAAGTAAAACAAAAACTTCTACTTTCAATATATTGAACATTTATTTTTTCTACAGCAGCATGTAATTTGAAATGGCCTGGTTGAGCTTTGAGAAAGTAGCAATAGTTGACCAACATTAAATATTCTTCAAGAAGAGCTGCGTCTTCGTAAGACTTAAAAAAAACGCGAAATTCATTGGCTAGCCGATTAATAGCTAGTGAGGCTCCGTTTTCTATTTTTTCCCTGACATCTAAATAGAAATTCTTAACGAAGAGTGGTTGGAGCTCTTTAGAAGTTTGTAGCGCCATTTTTCTCACTAGCTCTTTCAATCTATCCAAGTTATATTCCAGATCACGCTGAATCACCCATTTTTTAAGGGCTTCTTCATTTGGGTCGCCAACCCTTGTTATATGAATATCAATTCCATCAATAAAACGAAATAGGGCTACTAAAGCTAGAAAATGTTCACTGAATTCATCATCTCCTATTTCTACTAGAATGCGTTCAAGCGGGATAATTGGCTGAGTTCTGTCTGAGTTCTCAAAAAGGTCTAAAGGAATAAATTTCCCTCTTTCTTTCAGGTTATAATAGTCTTTTTCTGTTAGTGGGGTATTACCTTTGTGATAAATAGAAAATAAAGCAATCATTTCCGTAATAGTAAGTCTCTTTTCTTGTTTATTCTTTTCTGGTTTATCTGTTCTTTTCCTTTTCAGTTGCTCTAACAGTAGCTGGGTTACTGGCTTTCTTTGATCTCCTACAGGAAATATAAGGTTTTCATAAAAGGCGTTAAATTCCTTTGCTTTGGGCCAAACTTCTTTTATACCAAAATAATGGCCCTGAGATAAGATCAGCTCTCCAGAGATAATCCCATGAGTATCCCTGATAAGGTGGGGTTCTCCATAATGGCGATTACCCTTGTGTCCTATATCATGAAGCCATATAGCCATGGAGAATGCGTAGATGAGTTCATCCGAGTTTACGTCGCATTTATATTTTTCTTTGAGTATCCCACTCCGCAACAATGGTGGCAATATATTATTAGTCATTTCCCAATTGTCCTTTGCATGGGCAAAGCCATGGTCTATCATATGGTAACACTTATCTCCAAACCAGAGAAATTGTTTTTTAAAATGCCAATATCTAATATTCCCGAGTAAAGATCTCCGCAGTTCCTTTTCTTTTATAAACCTAACCACTTCACCAATTTCATCTATGTAAGCATCGTATACGTAAGGGATAGAAAAAACTTGATTTTTAGGAATATAAAAATCACAACCCCTTGAAAATGCACTTTTGACAATTGCGTAATCAGTATGCATGCTTAGTATAAAAGCTGGCAATTCTGGCCTTAGTTCCCTGAGAATATTGACAAAATCTATTCCGTCCACCTCTTGCTCCTTCCCAAGAGCTATATCTATCAGTGCCATATCTAAGTCCTTCAGGGAAACATTTACTGTAATGGCTCCGTTGTCTTTGAT
>CAZSVW010000197.1:0-1890 GCA_964610485.1 Candidatus Hydrothermarchaeota archaeon
AACAAACATTCGAAACATTCACCCCACCACAAAAATACGCAATCCCATTAATCCAAAAAGGAGAAAACACACTCGTATTCTCACCAACTGGTAGTGGAAAATGCATAACTCCAGACCAAAAAGTCTTAACAAAAATAGACGGACTTGTGCAACTATTAAAAGGAGAGAAGCTTATACAAATGGCTAAAACTAGAGGAAAGATCTTACTAAAAACGAATAGCGGGGTTCTATACGAAGTCCCTAATCTCGAAGTATTTTCGTTGAAAGAAAACAAAATAGTTGAGTCCCCAGCCTATATATACATTGAAGACTATAGAGGGGAAATTATTGAGATAGAAACAGAGGCTGGAAGAAAGATAAAAGTCACACCAAATCATCCTCTACTAAAAGAGGATATCAACGGAACTTGGAGATGGGTGCCCGCTGAAAAACTGAAAGTCGGAGATAGAATAGCTGTAGCTAGGGAAATAAACTACCAATCTTCCGTTAATAAACTTAAACTTGAAGAATCGTTAAAAGTTTTGAAAAAGAAGTTCAAAGAAGTTTTGACATACAAAGATTACCTCAGGTTAAAGAGAAGGATAAATGATGTTGGTTTTGAAAAGCTAAGTTTAGAAGAATTGAATCAAGTTAGAATTTTCTGCAAGCTAAAGTACGCTAAAATAGCTAAAGAAACAGGTATTGGACTAACTACAGTGTGGAACTTCTTTAGAGGGAAAACTAGTTATAAAAAAGACGTGATTTTAAAAATCCTAAAAGAAAATTTCCCTAACTCTGTGGAAGAAAATAGAATCTTTGTTCTAGGAAGAAACGGCGATATAATAAGCTTCAAATATCCTAAAAAGATAGATGAAAAACTTGTCAAGTGGGTGGCCTTTGTCCTAAGCGAGGGCCATATTCAAGCAAGTTCTCGCGACAAGGATTTTATTGATTTCATGATGGTTGCCCAAGCAAAAAACAAAAAACTATTAAGGGAGTTCCTATCCATCACTAGAGAACTTTTTGATATGGAGTTTAAGAAAAAAGATGAAATAAACTGGGCTTTGAATTCCAGAGCATTTCTTGAATTCATTTCAGTATATCTAGATTTACAGCCGAATAGTCGAGAAAGAAGAAAAAGAATACCAGATTGGATATTGAGCCTTGATAAATCTTTAATGCGCACTTTCCTTAGATGGTTCTTCACTTTAGATGCAGACATAAGAGGCCAAATAGTTCTCTTTCAAGCAAGCGAAGACATCATCGACAAAATTGCATACATGTTACTCAGATTTGGAATTTTCCCTAGTCTAAATGTAAAATATAAATTTGCTTCAAACACTGCTGAGAAGAAGAAAAGAAAATACTATAGTGTTAGTATATTTGGCATAAGAAACCTAAGGAAATTCCATCAGGAAATTGGTTTAGAAAGAGAACTACCCGCTTCGTACATTAACCTATTAAAAGCTAAACCAAGCGGCGAACATATAGGAAAGTTCTATCTAAATTTCAAGGAAATATCAGAAATTAGAAAGATACTTGGATGTTCTTGGCACGGTGAGTTCGAAAAGAGATATGGAAACATCTATGAAGTCGTGAGAAGAACAGGAATGATAACCTTAGCTGCAGCGCAAAAACTTCAGGAACTGTTAAAACAAGACCTTCAAAAATTAAGCTTTAACGGAAACGTAAAATTAATAGGATCACTAAGAAGAATTCTAGATTCAGAGATCTTCTTCTTGAAAATAAAGAAAATTAATAAAATCTATTATGAAGGTAAACTGCTAGATTTCACGGTGCCAGGGCTAAGAAACTTTATTGGAGGAAAAGGCGCTGTAATACTCCATAATACTCTTGCAGCGTTTTTATTTGCAATAAATTGGCTTTTTGAATTAGGAGAGAAGAAAAGGC
>CAZSVW010000198.1:0-1875 GCA_964610485.1 Candidatus Hydrothermarchaeota archaeon
GGGAGAAGAATTATCATGCAGACAGGCTTGCGAATGAAGCTATTGACAAAAGATAGGTTATTATTAATTTTAGTTCTTCTCCCGATTCCCTCAGCTCATGCCCAGATATTTAAGGCCGAAGAGATAACAACATTCGTTTTTCCTGACTGCAGCTACGAGACTTTGAAAGAATTTCTTGAGAACGCCTCTTGCTGTATCTTCATAAATGTCTATAATAAATGTCTATACATTTACGAATCTGGAGATAGCAGAGATTTTGGCAGAAGCTGAAGAAGAGGGCATAGAGGTTATAATTTTGGTAGAAAAATCTCCAGCAGGGGGAATGAAAGATGAGGAAAAAGCAATATTGAGCTTTCTTTCAAATAAGGGAGTTAAAGTATATCTAAGCGATGGAAGCTTTAGATACAATCATGCTAAATATATAATATAAGGATAACTCAAGTGTTCTTGTAATGACTGAAAACTTTGGCTATGGTGGATTTTCTCCCTATAGAATAGGAAATCGTGGATGGGGTGCCATTATAAAAAGTAATGAACTTGCAGAATTCTTTCTCAGCCTATTTTTCGATGATTTAAGGCAAGCATTACCTTATATGGGTAATGCAAGTTTTAAAATCGATAATAAAGAAAATAAAGCTGTAGCGCAGCGTTTCAAACCAAAGAAGTTCGGTTCTGCACTAGTAGAGCCAGTAATAGCTCCCGATGCAGTTGAAGATGTTTTGGAATTGCTAAGCATAGCCAACAACTCAATAATGATAGAGCAGTTCTACATTTACAAATACTGGGGTTCGAGAAAGCACGGAAGTGTTGAGAAAACTCCAAATTTATTCTTGGAAAAGGTTATAGACAAGGCAAGGCATGGAGTAAAAAGTTAGAATCTTGCTCGATGCCATGTGGTACAACTTGGATAAAAGCAATCCCGTGAGTAATTACTATACTATAAAATACGTAAGAGAAATCGCTGAAAAGGAGCATTTGCCGATAGAAATAAAACTTGCGAGCAAGAAAAAGTTTAAAAAGCTCCATGCGAAGGGAGTTATCATTGATAGAAGCATAGTTTTTATCTCAAGCATAAACTGGAATGAAAATTCACCGAGGAGAAATAGAGAGGTAGGCATAATAATCTATGGCGAGCCGGCAGAATACTTTGCCGAAGTTTTTGAATACGATTGGGAAGACAAATCTTCTTATCCAATTGTGCTAATTCTTCTCGGAGCTGGTTTTGTAATAATTCTTTCTTTTGTCTTTTTGAGAAAAAAATACCATAATGTTTTTAAACATTAACTTTCTATGGCTGGTAAAACGAGGTTGTTTGAAATGGAATTTGGAAGGTTTGCAGCCCCTCCGGTTGTTGAGGGCAAAGTATATGATGTGAAAGTTGAGGGTGTAGGAAGAGAAGGGGACGGAATCGCAAGGATTAAAGGCTTTGTGATTTTTATCCCCGGAGCTAAGGTCGGAGACGAGCTTAAAATAAGAATAAAAAGCGTTAAAAGAAGAGTCGCCTTTGCTGAGAAGGTAGAATAAAGGCTCGTCTTCTTTATTTATTTTTTCAACTTGAAAAAGTTGGGATAAGAGTTGGAACCGTAATTAAGTTAGCAGTACCTGAACGAAAAGTTTTCAATGTAAAGCTTGCTTAGATTCTAAGATTCTTCAGCTTCCCAAAGCTTAGGCATCCAATTTCTGTTATTCCGACTACCTCAAACTCATCCACATTTTCTCACCTGAGAACTGGAGATAGAAGCTCTGATTTGGGAATTATATTGACCTCAGAACCCTGGGCAAGGTAAGAAAAAGCGGGTAAAACTAGCATTTTTTTTCCTATTAAAAAGCATTTAAATTTTTCTTTTACACCAGCTTCGTCAAAAATGGCTATAG
>CAZSVW010000199.1:0-1872 GCA_964610485.1 Candidatus Hydrothermarchaeota archaeon
TAGTTATTCTTATTGGAATGATACTGATTTTCGTCGGAATGCTCAGTGGAATAACTAAAGCTAAGGGAGAAGTCAAGGGGGGAGGAATAATACTGATAGGTCCTTTTCCAATAATTTTTGGGACAGACAAAGAAAGCGTAAAAGGAATAATACTTCTAACTATGGCATTGATAATATTTGTTTTTGCTCTCCTGTTCCTCACAAGGTGGTCCACTTGAAACCGAAATTATTGATAGACGAGTCGGGAAAACGTTATCTTGCATTAAAAAGTGAACTGCATACGCATTTGGGAGTGGTCAACATAGAGGAAAAGGAGCATGGGGACATTGTAACTTCGCATTTGGGGAAAAAATTTAGGGTTATAAGACCCAGGGTCGGAGATATCTGTGATAAAATGGAGAGAGCGGGAAGTATAGTAATGAAAAAAGATCTGGGGTTAATCGTCGCATACACCTCACTGGGGGATGGCGACGTAGTAGTAGATGCCGGGACCGGTTCTGGAGTACTTGCAATTTATCTGGCAAACATAGTAAAACCCAATGGCAGGGTCTACACTTATGAGATAAGAGAAGATCATGCTGAATTAGCAAAGAAAAATATAAAACTCGCCGGTTTGGAAGATTACATAATTGTTAAACTAAAAGACATAAGAGAGGGGATAGATGAGAGGGCGGATGTAATTACTTTAGACATGCCGGACCCCTGGGAAGTCGCTACTCATGCCTTTGACGCTCTCAACTACGGTGGGTTTGTTGTGGCGTATTCTCCATACATCGAACAGGCCAGGAAAAGCAATATTGCATTTAAAAAAGCAGGTTTGAAGGATGTAAGAACCATAGAACTTCTGGAAAGGGAAATCGAGGTATCTCAAGTGGGCACACGCCCAAGAACCAGAGCTACGGGGCATACGGCCTACTTGACCTTTGCCCGAAAGTATTAAATTTTTGCGATATTCAAAAAAATATTTCATGGAATTTAAAGGTAGAGATGTTATCTCTATTAGAGACTTTTCTAAGGAGGAAATAATCTATATATTAAAAAAAGCGCAAGAACTTGAGAACAAATTGAATTTAGATTTAGACATCCTGAAAGATAAAATTCTCGCCTGCCTTTTTTTTGAACCAAGCACAAGAACGAGGCTCAGCTTTGAAAGTGCGATGAAAAAACTTGGAGGAAGCTGTATAGGTTTTGCGGAAGCCGGGATAACATCCACTGCAAAGGGAGAAAGTCTGATAGATACCATAAGGACCGTTGAAAATTACTGCGACGTTATGGTGATCAGACATCCAAAGGAAGGTTCTGCCAGATTGGCCGCAGAAGTAAGTGAAAAACCCGTGATAAATGCAGGTGACGGAAGTAACCAGCATCCCACCCAGACACTGTTGGACCTGTATACCATTCTTAGAGAGAAGGGAAGAATAAACGTGAACGTCTCTCTGGTGGGAGATTTGAAATATGGAAGGACTGCTCATTCCCTCGCATATGCTCTAGCAATGTTTGGAGCAAAGATAAACCTAGTTTCTCCGCCGGGATTGGAGATGCCCAAAGAAATAACATCTCATCTGGAGAGTAAGGGGATAGAGGTATATGCGACCTCAAGATTAGATGAGGTGATAGAAGATACTGATGTTCTTTATGTGACCAGAATACAGAAAGAGAGATTCCCAGACCCAGAGGAATACGAAAAGGTAAAAGGCACGTATAAAATAACCCCAGATACCCTTGTTAGGGCAAAGGAGGATATGATAATTTTGCATCCCTTACCTCGAGTAGACGAAATAGCCGTTGAAGTTGATAAAACACCACATGCAAGGTACTTCAAACAAGTATTTTATGGATTGCCGGTTAGAATGGCTATTCTAAGCCTAATTT
>CAZSVW010000200.1:0-1869 GCA_964610485.1 Candidatus Hydrothermarchaeota archaeon
TTTTTAATCCAAGACTTGAGAATAGCTCCACTAAGGGTGGGACATCTAAATTATGCTTCCTAAGAAGATCGATATTTCCTAAAAAATCCCCTCCGAATTCCTAACCTTTACAACTTTCCCATCGCTCAGAAGGGCTATCCTATCACAAAGTGTAAGATATTCAGCTTCGTGGAAGATAAAACTATGGTCTTTTCTCCTCTGAATTTTTCAATTAACTCCCTTAGCATTTTCTTTCCCTGAAAATCCAGGTTAGCGAAGGGCTCGTCGAACACTAGAATCTTCGGTTCCATTGCAAGCACCGTTGCTATCGCTACTCTCTTTTTTCTCCAAAGCCAAGTATATACTCTTTCATGCCAACAAGCCTCAAAGCTTTTACAACTCTCTCTTCCAATTCTCTTCCACATAAGCCTAGATTATAGGGACTAAAGGCAACGTCATCAAATACCTTAGGAGAAAAGAGCTGGTCATTTGAGTCTTGAAATACTATTCACACTATTTTTCTAGCTTCTCTTGGCTTTTTGTTAACCTCTACATCGTTTACAATAACCTCCCCTACTTTAGGTTTCAGTATTCCGTTTAAGTGCATTATCAAATATTGATTTTCCTGCCCCATTTGGGCCAAGATTCCAGATACCTCGTCCATCATTTATCTTAGTTAGTGAAATATCCTTCAGCACTTCTTGGTTGTTGTTATGAGAAATGGACGTTCACAAGCTCTATCAAAGCAACGCCACCCCTAATGCAACTGAGGTTAGAACTAGGGGTCAAATCTTCTTTCTTCGGTTGCTTTGGGAAATTCTCCAAAACCTCTGGAGAGCATTGCTCAGTGTATTTTTATACTCCGTGTGTATGCTCTGACAAATATTGTTTTTCCATTGTTACTTCAAGCCTATACGGGCTCTCAGATGCAAAGGGAAGGCTATTGCGAGTAGGATAAGAATCATGAGTAACCTCTTGTGATGTTTCTCATGCTGGAACACCTCCTATCTTGAGGAGTCTAGACTTGAGAGCATTCACCACAAAGAAAGTTATTAACGCTTCTCCAATTCCTATTACCGCATGATAGCCAACCATCAGACTTAAAACTTTTCTAAAAGGCAAGCTGTAGCTTATACCTATTTCTACCGAAGCCAAGAACGCACCTAAAACTACCGCCGACCAAGAAGCTAATGCCATTCCAAATGCTTCATTGAAGCTCTTAAACTTTAAGTATATCCAAATAAAAGCCCCAATTATCATCGTGTTCAACATGTTGACCCCTATGGTTGTTCTTCCACCATCCCCGAAGAGGAAGATTTGAATTAGTAGCACTGCCGTCATTACCAAAACTACTGCAGATGGATCCAAAAGTACTGGCACAAATACGACTCCCAGTAAATGCCCGCTTACATCTCCTTTAATTATCGGGTGACACCATAGCTTAATATGGTAACACCAAATAAAAGTTTTTTAAAACCGTTCTTTTTCAACATAGAGGTTGCTATAATTACTTCAAATAGAACACCCAAAGTGTTAAATAGTCTAAAGATCAACAAGATATAAGGAAACAAAAAAGTTTCCAAATATGAGGTGAATAGGGTATGAAATTTAACAAAGTTTTTTCTCTGTTGGTGGTTTTTGTTGTTTTTGGAGCTACAGCAGGAATAGTCAGGGCAGTCCCGGCTGAGAAAGTTCGAGTAATAATAACAATAGACAAGGGATTTAACGAGAACTCTATCTTTGCACTTGGGGGGAACGTTATTGCAAAAGGAAGAATATTCCCTTTTGTTGTTGCAGAGCTGCCACCTAGAGCTGTTGAGAGACTAAAGAATGCAAAAGGTGTTGTGAGAGTAGAATATGACGCTGAAGTGTGGATATTGAAGGGTAAAC
>CAZSVW010000201.1:0-1864 GCA_964610485.1 Candidatus Hydrothermarchaeota archaeon
ATGCCATGGGGTGGAAGAGGATATAGGTGGATGTACTACCTAACTGGCTTGCCAGGATGGATGAGATTTGGATTTAGCCCAGGATGGGGAGGCTTGCCACCTGTTGCACAGTATCTAATACAGACAGGACAAGTACCTCAGTTTGCAAGCTTTCTTCAGGCAAGGGCTCCAGTAATTCCAGCAGCTCCGGGACTTCAGATGAGCAGAGAAGATGAGATGAGAATGCTCGAGGAGCAAGCTAAGTTGCTTGAAGACCAACTAAAACAAATAAAGAAAAGATTAGAGGAGTTGAGGAGGGAGTAAAAAAATGCCAAGAGGCTTTGGAAGAAGGGGAGGCTTTTGGAGAGGAAGAGGATTTAGGGGCAACCCTTACCCATTTTGCAGGTTCTTTCCATGGCTACCAAGATGGTGGTGGACTGGCATCTATGGACCAATAAGCCCATATACTCCATACATCTACCCAACATATCCAGCATACTATCAATACCCACGATATTAAAAAATGTTTTTTAACATTTTTATTGATGAAGAAAAATGTGTAGCATGTAGAGCATGTGAAAAAATCTGCCCTACAAAAGCTATTTCTGTCAATAAAAAAGCAAGAATAGATTATTTAAAGTGCATAGCATGTTTTGCATGCGCAAATATTTGTAGCAGAAAGGCGATTAAGGTAAAGTATGCTTACAGAGTTTGAAAAGCAAGTTCTTGAGGCTGTGAAGAAAATTCCTCGTGGAAAAGTTGCAACTTATAAAGAAGTAGCAAAAGCGATAGGAAAACCCCTTGCATATAGAGCTGTGGGAAATGCTCTTGCAAAAAATCCTTATCCCATTAAAATACCATGCCATAGAGTTATAAAATCTGATTTGAGCTTGGGAGGATATTCTCAAGGAAAAGAGAAAAAGAAAAAGCTTCTGGAGGAGGAGGGTATAGAATTCGAGGGAGAAAAGGTTAAGAAAGAGTTTTTATTTAAATTCTAAATGATGCAGGATAAAAGAAAGAGTTTGGAATTGTTTGTTAAGACTATAAAGGAAAAGTATCCAGATAAAGTTATGGAGATAATTTTATTTGGGTCAGTTGCTAGAGGGGAAGATAAAGAATATTCAGATATAGACCTTTTAATAATTACGAATTATGATTCGTTTAAAATGCAAAAGCTTGTGTCAGAGGTTGTCGTAGAAGTTTTACTTAAAACTGGGGTATATGTCTCTGCCAAAGTTTTATCTTTTGAAGAATATAACTTTTTAAAGGAAATTAACTCTTCTTTTTATAGAAATATATCAAAAGAGGGGATCATTATTGGATGAGATTGAACTATTGATTGAAAAAGCAGAACATAAATTGAATTCTGCAACAATACTTTTTGAAAGAGGTATCTATGATGACGCAATAAGTAGAGCTTACTACTCTATGTTTTATGCAGCTAAAGCTCTCTTATCTCTAAAAGAAGAATATCCCAGAACCCATAGAGGTGTTTATTACAATTCGGCTTGGAGTTTGTAAAATCTGGGATAATAGAAGATTATTATGCCAAAGCTATCACAACCGCACAGGAAAGAAGAGAAAGGGCTGACTATGATATCTACTATAATCCATCAAAAGAAGAAGCTGAAGCAATAATCGAGGATGCAAGAAAATTTATTGATAGAATTAAAAAAGCAATAAAAGAGATAAAGAAATAAAAAGTTTTAAAAATTTTCTTCGAGGTTTTATTGTCTGTCCTTTTACTGGGAAAGTTTGGTTTATGTTGAAGTAGAGGAAAATGAGAGTGATTTATGTTTAGTTTAGTGGTGATTTTTGGAGGATCTTAAGGATATTAAAGAAAAATTGGTAAAAAAGGATGAGAAATATCAAAAAACAATTAAAT
>CAZSVW010000202.1:0-1864 GCA_964610485.1 Candidatus Hydrothermarchaeota archaeon
CAACTGTCCAAAAAAAGTCAAAGGCTTTTTGTCCGTAGGATTACGAAAAGGGCTATTTTGCAACAGTGCCATGAAAAATGCAAATTGAGAAAATTGTATAGAGACACACACATCGCAAAAATATCGTTACGCCACCCACCCCTGGGGTGAATATTGAACCTTTCTTTCTAACAGGGTTTATTTATCACTTTTTTAATTTAAGGAGCGAAGTTGGACTTAAGCTACTTCCTCTATGAGGAAAGAACTTTTTTATATACCGAAAGGGTCTCTTGAGTAACTTTTTCCTTGGTATATTGAGATACTACCATCTGCCTACCCGTATATCCAAGACGGGCGTTCAATTTCTTATCGCTCAATAGCTGACATATCTTTGCTGCTAAATCCTCAAAGTCCCTTATAGGGACAATAAATCCGTTTATCCCATCTTCAATAATCTCTGGCATTCCTCCAGCATTGGTAACAATCATTGGCTTTTGCATAGCCATTGCTTCCAGCATTGTCAAACCGAACGGTTCAGAAACTGTAGAAGGATATATACATACCTCACTTATTTCATATAGTTCTTTTACTTCTTCTAAAGAATAAATATCTATCAACACGCTTTCTTCTAAGTTAAAATGTTTTACAAGGTTGACTAAATAGGCAATATCTTTTTGTTGAGTCTCTCCCCAATCTATAATATTCTTTGAACCTGCCAAAACTAAAATGCTATCAGGAAATGCTTTTTTAACAATATTCATGGCTTTAATACTCACATCACATCCCTTGGCTAAACTTATCCGTGCAGGATGGAAAATTATTCGTTTATCTCTCAGTTGGGGATACTTAGACAAAATATGGGTAGTATCAATCCCTGGTTTAAACTTCTCCTCATCTACTCCATGATGAATCACCGTAATATTAACATCATCTATCCCTACACCAATTATCTCTTTCTTAACAAAATGGCTTACAGCGATAATATGTGTCCACTTAATTTTATGCATTAACTCTAAATACACAATATCATCCCAAAAGTTATGTGCGGTTAAAATTAGAGGCACCCCTCTTTCTTGAGCTAATCTTTCCAGAATAGAAGCGTGAATTTTACTAAAATAATGCATATTGTGGGCATGAATAATATCAGGTTTTATTTCATCAAAAAAAGAAGAAAAAAAGTAATGAATTTCATCCTCTAATCCTTCTAACCCTCTCTTGTAAAGCCAGTTTAGGTCCATAATAGGCTCACGGAAAATCTTAACTCCTTCATAATTGTATCTGGACTTTACTCCCTCTACTGAACCAGTAAGTAATCCTACTTTATGTCCATATTTCACCATCTGGGGTAAAAGAATAGTCAAATGGGTTTCTACTCCACCAACAATAGGAGGGAACCCCCAGTGTAAATGTGCAATGTTAAGATGCGCTCGTTTCTTCATCAAAATAAATTAATAATACGACTCTTCCTTGGTCACTAAATCACTTCTTTTAAATGTATAAACTCTGTTTGTCTTAACAGAGATAACTTTATCAAAAATACCTACCTCCATACTTTTAATCTGAGAGGAGGAAATCTTTATCTTTATAACCTCATTAGTTACCTCTAATTTAATTGGACACTTTTTCCATAAAAAGTTAAATACTATTTTTTTCCATCTATGAGGCATATAAGGAGTTATAAATAACTTCCCCCTTTTTATTTTAACTCCTGCAAACCCAAAAATTATCGCCTGCCAACTTCCTCCTATAGAAGCAACATGTATCCCCTGATGGGTATTTCCATAAAGATTACTTATATCTGTGCGAAGAGCAATGTTAAAAAAATTATATGCTCGATGTAAATCTCTCACCTCACAAGCCATACAGGCATAAATAGCTGCACTTA
>CAZSVW010000203.1:0-1809 GCA_964610485.1 Candidatus Hydrothermarchaeota archaeon
TCTGTTCGATATTATCCAAAAAATTGTCAGTAGCGTTTTTGGACCATCAGAATGAAGGGATTCAAATATCCGGTACGATGTTAAGCCGCATAACCTGGCTCTTTCCCTCGATCAGGCGATTCCCTGCTCCCTGATATTAAATGAACTCCTTTCAAATGTGCAAAGGCATGCTTATCCAAACAAAAAAAATGGAGGCGTTCAGGTCATTATGGAACTGCTGAAAGACAATAACATATTTTTAAGTGTCAAAGATAGTGGGATCGGACTGCCTGACGATATGGATCTCGATCATATTAAAACCCTCGGTCTGAAATTAGTTATGATCCTTGCCAAAGAACAGTTGAAAGGGGATATCAAATTTAACAGTCATGGTGGGACAACAGTGGATATAACCTTTAAATCAATGACATCGACTTAAGCGACCATATATAGTATAACTATTTCATATTGTTATACAAAGCAGTTGATTTTTTGGATATGAACATGGTATGCCCGCTTTCAATCCCGGTCCAATTCTTTGGCCCGGGGATGTTCAATGTTACAAGGCACAAGCGGCATCTGTTTTTGGTTCTTTTTGCGCATTTTTTAGCATCTCTTTTCATGGCTTTTATTATTATTTTAGGTGCTTATACTTTTCTTATAACAGCCGGCGGGAAATTTGTCCAACTTAAAATGCGCTTTTTGGCAATATATCAATCTGTTACATTTATGTATGGACACTATTCAGTGTCGATGGCATTTAAAAATGAGTAAAGACTGACTTTTCTGTCTTTTATCCCCAGTTTTTTCCTGATATTTTTCCTGTGAAATTTAACAGACGCATCACTCAAATTTAAAATTCCGGATATTTCCTTTATCGACTTTCCAAGACGTACCAGATTTGCTATTTCTACCTGTCTTGGGGTCAATGTTTCAAAAAGAGAAGACGTATGTAAGCTTAGAGTCGATAAGATATCATTTAGATTTTTTTCAAGCAGTCTCATTAACGGATGGACTAATGTTATGTCATGCAGATCATTTATTTGTTTAATTATTGGAATAATTTGCATGTTTATAGCCTGGTTAAACTCCGATTTAATACGTTGCTTGTCATTTTCTTGGTGACTAAGAAATACTTCAAGCGCAATGTTCCTTTTGTTTAGTTCTTCTGTCTGCGTTTTAAGTTGTTTCTCATTCTGTTCGAGTTTTTTCATGATCTTTTTACGTTCTTGAAGCTCAGCTTCAAGTTGTTTCGTTCTTTCTCGAACCTTGTCCTCCAACTGGGAATTCAGTCTGTTAAGTTGTCGCTCCATCTCCTTTTTGTATAGCGCCAGCTCGATGGAAGCGCCTAATTGAAAATCATTAAACGGCTTTATAAGATATCCGAATGCTTCTATCTCCTTTGCCCTCGCCAGATATTTTTTGTCGCCATAGGCTGTCAAAAATATAATGGGGATATCCATTTTGTCTCTGATTTCTCTTGCTGTCTCAATGCCGTCTTTACCGTTTGGGAGGACGATATCCATTATAATCAAATCGGGTTTTAGATCCGTTGCTTTTTCTATGGCCTGACTGGAGGTTGAAGCCTGGCCCACAACTTCATTTCCCATCAAATCCAGGCATTCGGCGAGATGCATCCTTGTTACTGCCTCATCTTCTACTATTAGGATTCGAGCTTCTTTTTTGCGAGATGTTATCATGACCAGAATTCTCAAAATTTAGATAAATGGGTAGCCTCTCCAAAAGTTCGAGAGACCATGCATACCTGTGAAACGGATTGAGGCCTACAATTTTCAGGGTATCAGGAAGCAGCGGAATTCTATTTCTGCG
>CAZSVW010000204.1:0-1784 GCA_964610485.1 Candidatus Hydrothermarchaeota archaeon
GAGATAAAGCGAGGAGGCTCTCTGGGAAAGGTATTGAAAATTAAGAAGTGGGAAAAGGTGATAGGCTAATCTCCATCGGATCCAGGTTCAATCCCTATGATTTTTTCAAATTTATCCATAAACGCAAAATACACCGCGCCACAGAATGGCAGGACATAGAATAGCATATCAAAAGGTATGAGATTAGTATAGATTGAGATTGAGGCGATGATTAACCCTCCAAAGGATGCAGGTAGAAATAATATCCACCAAAACATGTCCAAGCCATGGTGAAAAGAGAGAAACTTTCTTCTACTCTCTTCTATAGTGGATGCAACCCCCTTTGGGATAAATTTCCCAGTGATTGATTTATAGATCGATCTAAGCACATTTGAGAGAGGAAATCCCACCAACATCCAACCTAAGATGAAAAAAATCCAATGTATACCTACCAGAAAAGGGACAATAAAAGGGAAGTTTCTCTCCACGTACTCATCTTGGATCTCTACCAAATACACCACTGCCAAGAGGATAACGATTCCAAGGAAAATCAGTTTTTCAATTTTCGTGAACCTTATCTCAATGGTTTCATCGAGCTCATTGACTTCCGGAGCTTGCATCCTGGTCCACCCTTTAAGAAGAGGCCCGGATCGGGATTTGAACCCGACTCGAGGGATCTCTGCAAGAGGTTGTGGAGTTGAAAGGGGCGCAACCCCTTCCCACAGTCCCTAATGTTACCGCTACACCATCCGGGCCATAGGATGAGATGGATATATGAAAAATCTATTTAAATAAATCGGACATATAGAGAAGATGGAATGAAAAATTTATGCATCCTGATTTTTTAGAAAGTGTGAAAAAATAGATTGTAACTAAAATGTCCGATCTACATTCTATCTTATGTAAAGAAATGTTAATAATCTTGATTTCAACTTATAAAAAACTTATTAAATATGATAGATATAATTTAGTCACATGCTAGAGTTTAATCTGCTGGAAGGGGAAGAAATTTTAAAAGAAATTAAACCTCTACATGCATTAAGGAGTATTATATTTATAAGACAATTTGGGATTTTTCTTTTAGTTTATTTTATCATTTTTGCTTATGTGCTTGTATTGCTAATGCCACCTCTTGGTTACGATCTCCAAGTATGGCTTTTCACATTGTTTGCAATAGTCTTGATTCTTTCAATATTGACATCCTTTATTTTAAGTCTAATATCCTACGACAAGTATTATTACTGGATAACAAATAAACGAGTAATAGTGAAAAGTGGAATCATTGGGTATAAGATATCTTCTATTCCTTATGAGAGGATATCAGACATTGTTATTTCTAGATCTATACTAGAGAGATTATTCGGAGTTACAAGTCTCCACATACAGAGTTTAGCAGGTCAACTAACCCCCTCACCTTATTCAAAGATGGGTTCTGAGGGAAATTTGCTCGCTGTGTATAATGCGAGAGAATTACAGTCCATGATATGGGAACTAGTTAAAAAGAAAAGGAAGGAAGAAGGGCTTACTTTTTAGAAGTAAAAATTTATAACAAGAAAACAAATTTTTTACTAGAGCAGGGGTAGCCAAGCCTGGTCAACGGCGCAGGCTTCAGGAGCCTGTCCTGTAGAGGTTCAAGGGTTCAAATCCCTTCCCCTGCACTCTGTTATATAAAAAGGGTCTTAATCATTTTATACACCACTACATATCATCATCTTGATATCCTATGTCTATATGCGAACCAGAAAGTAGTGAGGATTTCAAGAGATACTACTTTCTGAGATGGAAGATTCTGAGAAAGCCACTGG
>CAZSVW010000205.1:0-1780 GCA_964610485.1 Candidatus Hydrothermarchaeota archaeon
TGCGAGCCGGTATCAACAACGATGAGCCCGGTCACACATATAGCTGATGTAGAGGTAAACAAAGCATCTATTGGATGAAGTGGGGTTGTCGTTGAGGCAACGGGCAGGGAAAGAAGGATCATCCCGAGAAAAGCAGCAAAGAGGTAGCTCAACACCACAAGGGATGCAGGATGCTGTCTCTGAAAAAACTTCTTAATTCTATCTTCTATTTTGTTATCTCCTCTTTTCATCAACAACCCGCTTGCTCACCCTACTTTATAAAACCTATCCTCCTGTCGTCTTCGCCGATACTTTCGATTACCTCCTCCATCATCTTCCTGGTATCACTTTCTGTAAATCTTACGACCGAGCGAATCTCTCTCCATGGCAGAAGGATATTCACGGTGTGTGTTTCGGGTTTGCGCTTTTTATCCGGCACCGGTCTTCCACGAGCATCTGTTAGCTCTATCATCTGAAATTTTTTATTCTCCACCCAGATACCTATCTCATCGACCGCAACAACCTTACAAAAAAAGGGGCCTTCTTCTGGAACCCCGAGGAATGTAAATCCCCCATTATCCTTAAGACTAACCAGAACAGTTTCTCCTACTATATCCCTCGCATCCTCCATCTTTCTCACCCCTCAATAAGGCAACTCCCGATTCAAGGACAGAACTTTAGTCGGACATTATTTTCTGGCAATTCTGCAGGTTATCGAGAAAAAATTCAAATAAAATCTATCATCCTATCTTCTCAAGAAATCTATAAGAGGAAGTCTTACTGGAAAGTTCACTATACATTTTAAATGCAAATCCGGGTGTGTAGAGATTGTAGGCAATGAGTTTTACAATATCACCATACCCGATCCTTCCACTATTGAAAGAGTTAAAAATAGCCTCCCCGAGAATAAAACCCAGTGCCTTCGCAATCATGTATCTCTTCCTTATGCCAAGAGATGCTATCTGTTTCAGCTTTTTTGATTTCTTCATTCTGCCCTTTGAGTCCCTTTCTCTTCTAAGATGATACTTTATTGTCCGAATGACTTCTCTTGTCTCCAGGATTGTCAAACCATCAAACTCTTTCGTTACCCGTCCCGAACCACCCATTACTGAAAAAACAAAGGGCTTTAAAGAAAAGCTATTGGTTGGATTTATTATCCGGCTGCCAAGCTGAGATATTGCCTCTTCCAGTACAAATGCATAGAACCGATCCACCCTGCTCCTAAGTCCCCTCCGCCTTAGTCCAATCCTTCCCTGAAGGAGGTAATAAACAAACCTCGAAATCTCCCTTGCAGCATTGAGTGAATCAAATTCCCTTACAAGGATAGTATTTATCTCCGGAACATAAAGCACACCAAAATATTTTAAAGCCTCACGCGCAACAAGTACACCAGATGAAGAAATTCTCCTCCTTCTTAGAAATGAATTAAAAGAGGCGTAAGTACGGTAATACACAACATCCGGGAATGTCTCAGATGCTACCTCCTTTATTTTTCTTTTCTCCTCCCCAACATATTCCATCCCCGCCGTTTGAAGAAAAAGCACAAGGGTCTCAAGCATTCCCTCAAGTACACGGGTCGAACCCTCAGATTCGACACCCTCAACCCATTCATCAATTACCTCCAGGTATGAATGGTATTTGATAATTGGCGAAGCGGTAAATATGCAGTAATGCCTATCGGATATCTCCACAGCCTCCGTATTCTCCTTTCCTTCTAACAGGAGTTTCCAGTAAATTTCATCGATATTCTGGAGTATCGTTACTTCCTTTATCCCTTTGCCAGCATACTTTCTGACAAAAG
>CAZSVW010000206.1:0-1748 GCA_964610485.1 Candidatus Hydrothermarchaeota archaeon
TATATAACTCTTCTTTATTTTATTTTACGACCTTTCTCTTTAAGAATTGAAAATCTTCTTTAATTTTGTCAAGTTTGAGATACTCCTCTTAACATTTTATAAATCCAACTTGAATACATATTTTGTTTTATCTCCTTTCCACTCAAAGCCCTGTTGTAGATGCGAACTTCGTCGATGAGGCCGTTGAATTTTCTATAAGTACCACCTATTGTTACAGGATCAGTATTAGATTCTATCGTGGCTATCTCACCTATATCTATTGTTTTCTCTAATACTCCATTAACATAAACCTTCATATATCTTCCATCAAATGTCCCTACTATATGATACCATCTACCTATTTCCAGTGCTGTTGTAGATTTTACCTCATGATACCCTGTGGCTGTATTATCGTATATAAAAAACCAAAGGCGATTAACTGAATCAAGTAGAAGCATATATGACTTAGTACTTGAAGAAGCAGGGCTTTTTCTTACAATTCTTGCTTCACTTACTTTTTCAGGCTTTATCCTCGCTTCAATCGTAATTGCATTAGTGATATCCAAACTTTCATTATTTCCACAATCCACATAATCATCCGCCCCATCAAAACTCAAAACTTTACCGAATTTTCCTTGAACCCATTTTGCTCCATAAATAGTCCCATCGTTCTTACATCTTGATTTATCTCTGATTAACTTTCCTCTCGCTTCAAAAAACTGAAAATTCCCAAGATATAAAACCAAGCCTTTAGCACTTATCCCTCTTGAAATAAAGAGATTACTTAATTTTTCTCTTTTTAAAATTAGCATATCAATTCCAAGTTTCTCTTTATTAATTCTAAAGTCGAGTTTATATCAAAAAAAAGGCTCGGCTTAATTTCTTTGTTTGTTTCTAGAAAAATCCATGTTATCAATTTCTTCTATTAATCAATAAAAACCTCCAAATAACTATCAGCAGAACCTCTGGCACAATTCAATTTCATTTTTCCACTCTCTGTTGTTTCTTTATAACCATAGCATCTTACCCTCAAAGCCAGTCTCTTATCACTAGGAACACCAAAAGGAGTAAGACTTAAGAATGCTTGAGCAGAAACAGTTTGGTAACTTGTAGAATTCGTACTAAAATTTGGAGTAGCATTTGCTGACTTTTTGCTTGTAAAATTTCCAGTTGAATCTACAAAACCAATATCAAAGACCACCTTTGTTAGATAAATATTCCCATCAGTAGAGCCTGTTCTTGCAATTGAAACCGAGGCTACCGCTCTTGCCATTCCTCTTATTACATAGTTTCTAAGATTCAAATCCTCTGCTTCTGTCCAAACAAAAGTTTTATCTATTTGTAATGTTTCTGAAGTATCAGTAATCCCAGTCTTTTCCTCTTGATCTAAAGAACTATCTCCATCCAAATCAGAAGGATTGGGATTTTCCATCAAAAGATAAGTAGGATTAAAACCCCAATCTAAAGCATCATTCACCTTCTGCAAAATAAGAATTCTCCTTTCTGCGTTTTGAACCAGAGAATTATGTATAGGCATATGACACAATACTCTTTTATTTTTCCAATTTCTATGCTAAAGTAGAGAGAAAAATTTTGTCAAGTATGGTATTTGATTTTCTACTTCTTTTAGAGAATCCAGAAACAGACACAGGGCTTGCTCGTGTTTCTCGAGTAATCACACAGTCTCTTTCAGAGATGGATTTAAGTTTTGTAGTTCTTTCTTTAGATCCTTTTGAAATTAGAAGAGAATTTAGTTCCAAAAGATTTCT
>CAZSVW010000207.1:0-1737 GCA_964610485.1 Candidatus Hydrothermarchaeota archaeon
GCCCTCATAATTTTAATTGCAAGTGAATTTACACACAGCCTGGGACGGTACCCGATTTTTCTTGCTGGCGCTATAACTTTTGTACTTTTATACATATACATTTGGAGGAAATAGAGAATGGGTGAAATGCTAAAACTTGAAGATGTAATGACCGATCCTCATAAAGGATGGCCAACTTTCGATGATTTGAAAGAAGTTCTCCTCGACGAAAAACTTATTAAAAAAGTTGAGGGCCTACTGCAAAGCAACCGGCGCTGCCTTATTAGAGGTGCCGAAGGGAGAGGCAAAACAGTTTTAGCAAGACTTATAGGTGTTAATAAGTTCAAAGAAAATTGGAAAGTATATTTTATCGATATTGGCGAACTCAGGGAAGAAGATATTGATAATATATGCCGTCAGGTTGAAGCACTTGGGAAAGAGAAGAAAACTTTATTTATTATAGAAAATGCTCATGCGTCTTTGGATGAAATAACCCCCAAACTTATACAGCTTGCAAATGACTTGCAAGAGTCTTCTTTTATCTTTACCTTAAGGAAGATATTCCCTGGGGAGGAATCGCTTCTTATAATAAATCCTTTTGAGGAATATGAAGAAAAAGGATGGTATGTAGATTTAAGTCCGGATTTGAGAATGATGCTAGGAATTATCAGAACATTTATTTCAGCGAGAAATATACTTTATTCTCTTACGGAAGAAGATAAATCTTGGATAAAAAGAGAGTTTGGGGAACAAAAGGCAAATCTGCGTAGGTTAAGATGGCATCTTGAGACGTGGAGCAAAATAAACGGTCCTATTCATTCGGTACACAAAGAGGAGGTTTTAAAGAGAGTGTTAAAGCAATTCCTCATCAGAGAGTTTAATACTGAGCTTCAAAAAATGCTAATCAAAATTTCAGCAGTATTCCAATTTGATGTAAATTTCCATGGGGAGAATTTTGAGAGAAATATTCTAACAGAGCTTACTGAAAGGGGCATCATAACATTCTTACCAGGAAATTATTATAGAATGCAACACTCCTCAGATGCAGCTTATGTCATGGAAGCTGAAGCGATTCTAAGAGAAGAAAAGAAGCCTGAGGTTCTTACCGCTGATATTTTAAAAGAGTACCTGCAAAAGAAGCCCGTCAATTTTCTTGAATTAATGGGCGGCCTATTTCGCAATAAACAAAAGTTTATCTTGTCTCAAATCTTTAAAGACCAAGAAACGTACAAAGCCATTTTTGGTATGATTAAGCAAGATGATATCAAAGCTGTAAATTCTGTCCTTGGTTATATAACTTGGGCCTGTGGCAAAGAAAAAGGATTAGAGTTTTGGTCCCAGTATAAGAAACTATGGGGTGATTCTCCAAAGGAACAAGGAGAAAAACTTAAAGAGAAACTAACTGGAGCATCTCTTATTGAAGTTGAGTTCCTACTCTTATTTTTAAGCAGAGTTGATGCTAATGAAAAAGATTGGTTAGCAACCGAGGCATTAGATGAGGATGTTTTAGTTAAAAAGGCAAAAGAGAGATCATTTTCAACTATTAAAAATTTAATCACATTATTACCTCACGAGAAAGCTTCACGGGTCATTTCTAAACTCAACCCGAACGAGGTAGCGGAAAAGGCAAAAGCCGCTACCGCCCAAAAAATAATGTGGTTTTTGAAATACTGCTTACAAGCTCCCTTCAGCATAAATTTTGTAAAATCATTTCTACAAATTCTTCATAAAGATGGCAAGCTAATAGAGAAGCTCAAA
>CAZSVW010000208.1:0-1736 GCA_964610485.1 Candidatus Hydrothermarchaeota archaeon
ACAAATTGTTTATTCTCGTGGGGGATTGGTTTGGATTTTTGTCATTTTGTCAGTTTATAGATGGAGAGGGTTAATGGGGGGTGTATGGAAGAGTGGAACAAATCACTGCCTTCTTTCTGTTCGAGCACATCGACGATATGGTGAATAAAAAAGTTAGGCTCGGCGGCGTCATTTCCAATTTCCTTCCTTTACTGCTTTAATCATTTCATATATTCCTTTTTCTGTTTCTATTCTTTCAAATTTTCTACTTGAAATTCTGATATAATATTCCTCACCCATTTTTAATCTGTTTAAATCTATTCCATCCCTATTGCCGTCTATTACCACTTTTTTAAAAAAACATTGTAGATTATAGAAATCCTCTGTTTCTGGTCGCTGTTTTGCATACTCTATTAAAGCAGGATCGATTAAAATAACCAATTCATATAGTAATCTCCACACTCTGATTACTGTTTCTCTTGGTAAATCAGGCAAATTCAAATAATGGGTCTCATCATTTCTCAATCTTCGTAGAGAGTTAAACTCACTTGAAGATAATCTTCCCACCAATTCTCTAAGTCTATCCTTAAAATCATCAGAAAGGTCTTTTTGAAGAATATCATTATAAATTTGTTGAAAACCTCTCCAATTGTTGTTATTATCAAACAAAGAAATTTCTAAATATTCAGCTAACGCTTTTATTAACCCTTCGCTCATATCTAAAATTTCTTTCACTATAAGTTTCCCAAAATCATTAGTACCATTAAAAAAATCAATTAAACCAAGAACAAGAAGACGTCTCCACCTTATTATGAGAGCTTCCCTATTGCTCTCCGACAGCCCCGGTGTTGCTGGCATTTTCAATCTCCTCTTCAACTTCCTTAATGGCTCGTCTAATTAGCTCTCTTGCCTCTTTTCTTAACTCAAAATACTCTCTAACAGGTCTTGCTATTTTTTCTTGTCTATCTTTTGGGATCTTAGGCATCAACAACTCTCCGAATTTTGATTTAGGAACGGCAGACATTATAGCCCCTGTTGTTTGTTGTTCTAGTTGTCTTTTGAAAAGAGGAGTTCTAAGTAACAAAAATAAGAATTCTGGATAGTCTTCTTTAACTTTAACAACGAAACACCCCGTAGTTGTTAATTGTCCATCTAATTCTCTAGGCACCAGAGCTATTTTATCAAAAGTTCCAGCCAAAGAGGGTATAATGATATCATTTTCTTTTATGAGCTTTCTTGCTCTACTTGGAGCTTGCCATCCATAAAACTCGTCCCATTCAAATATTTCTCCACTTTCATTAATTTTGGCTATTGGTACATATCTAAATTTCCTGGTTTTGTTTTTTTCATTAGTGGGATCTACTTTAGCATCAGAGATTTCTACTACTTTCTTTATAGGTTTGACTTCAAAAGAAGATTTTTCAAGTAATTCAATAATGCCTAAATATTTTGGATGATAATATTCTGCATCGAATCTAAAAGCTTCTGCTACATTTTTAAAATTTGATTTATAGCCTTTTTCTTCCTCTAATTTTTCAATTTCTTCTTCAGTTATCCCTAAAAGTTTGTATAACAATTCTTTAGCTTGTTGGTATTTTTGTTCTGCCAATTTTCTTTTTCTGTAAGCTTGTTTTACGAGTTGTTCTATATGAAGTTGGAATTCATTAGAAAATAAAGGTATATCCTTTCTTTTTAGTTTACCAAGTTCTAGATGTGGCTGAACCCCTCCAATAATGCAAGTCTTTAGTAAGGATTGT
>CAZSVW010000209.1:0-1691 GCA_964610485.1 Candidatus Hydrothermarchaeota archaeon
GCCAAAAGCGATGTGCACCTAACTAAACCTGTAGTGAATGAGAAGCTTATAAGGACGATAAATGAATTGCTAAAAAAAAGGGTAAAGGATGAATTTAAAGGAGTTAAAGTTTATGGAAATAGTTCAATAGGGGAAAACTGTATAATATTCCCTGGAGTCATTCTGGGGTTTCCCGAAGCAGAATTTCTAAAACTTGGAGATCCAGAAAAAGCAAGTTATCCGGGAGTTATTCTAGGAAAAAATGCCATAATAAGAAGCTATACCATCATATACAGCAATGTAAAGATAGGGAATAACTTTAAATGCGGACACAACGTGCTCATTAGAGAGAAAACACGGATAGGCAATAACGTGCTTGTAGGAAGCCACTCTATAATAGAAGGCTATAGCGAAATAGGGAACAATGTGAGCATACAAAGTAATGTTTTTATTCCAACATATACCAAGATAGAGGATTTTGTTTTCATCGGACCTGGAGCAATACTGACCAATGACAAGTATCCTATAAGAACGAATGAAAAACTTGAAGGCCCTATAATAAGGAAAGGGGCAAGTATAGGTGCAGGTGCTATGATAGCTCCGGGAGTAGAAATAGGAGAGGGGGCAATAATCGGTATGGGGGCTGTAGTGCTAAAAAACATTCCACCTTGGAAAATAGCTGCGGGAAATCCTGCCAAGGTGATAAAGGACGTCCCTAAAAATATGAGAACCTTGAATAGGATGTGAAAGATATGATTCCAATCTCAGCGCCAATTATGGAAGAAGAAGAAAAAAAAGCTGTACTAGATGTTCTGAATTCTGGAAGATTGGCTCAAGGCGAAAAAGTCGAGGAGTTTGAGGAGAAATTTGCAAAATACATAGGCGTAGACCATGCGATTGCTGTAGCAAATGGCAGTATAGCTTTACTGGTAGCTCTCCAAGCTATGGGAATAAAAGGGGAAGTCATAACGACGCCTTTCACCTTTATAGCTACAGCCAACTCTGTGCTTTATGCTGGAGCGATGCCTATATTTGCAGACATAGGAAAGGACTTCAACCTAAGTTACGAGGAAGCCAAAAAGAAGATAACTGAAAAAACCTCTGCAGTGCTGTTGGTCCATCTATATGGTCTCCCCTGCGACATGGAGGAATTTGGAGAACTGTGCGAGAGAGAAGGTATAGGCCTAATAGAAGATACATGCCAAGCGCATGGAGCTATGTATAAAAATAAGAAAGTGGGAAGCTTCGGAGTTGGTGTCTTCTCATTCTATCCAACGAAAAATATCACCACGGGAGAAGGAGGAATGATAACTACAAATGATGAAAAGATAGCTGAGAGGGCTAGACTGATAAGAAATCATGGCTCAAAAGAGAGGTATTTCCATGAAATTTTAGGTTTTAACTTTAGAATGAATGAAATAGCCGCCGCAATAGGAATAGAACAACTGAAAAAACTTGATAAATTCAATCAAAAAAGAAGAGAAAATGCTAAACTTTACATTAAAATGTTAAAGGGATGTGAAATCGAACTGCCGATAGAACCAAAAGGGAAGTATCACGTGTATCATCAATTCACCATTAAAGTGAATATGAGAGAAAGGCTAATCAATGAATTCAAAAAACATGGAATAGGATATGGTATCTACTATCCAATTCCGATACACAAACAGCCTCTTTACCAGCAACTTGGGTATTATTATAAAAATTTTCCA
>CAZSVW010000210.1:0-1683 GCA_964610485.1 Candidatus Hydrothermarchaeota archaeon
CAGGGCTATATGCTCTGGGCAGGGGCTGTAGTGACCCAGCCCAAAGGGGGGAGCAGGTACATCCTGCACACTCCCCAACCTCCCCTAATGGCTTCCGGTGGAAGCCCCCGACTTTAGTCGGGGGAGGAGGTCACTTGGTATAGATTGGAGATTACGGAAGTGAAGTATAATGCTGCCAGAGCAAGAAGATTGTAGGAGCAGTATATTACAAAATTCTTTCTAAAGGTCTGGAATTGCTATATTTCTTTCAAATTCTGTTGTATAGCTTTTGCAAATACTTCATTTCTTATCCATATTGCTATGCTGTGATAAGGCTCCTGAGCAGTTGGGTCGGGCACGCCTATTAAAACATCTTTTTCTGTTACCAAGAGGTCAAATAAGGTATTATGGAATTTTACTTTTATCCCATGCTTTTTTATAAATTCTTTATCTTCTTTGGAAATTTTGGTTTCTTCTGGGAGAATGATAAAAATTTTTTTATTTTTCGTCTCCAAATTTTGAAAACATGATTTAAATAACTCCTTAGCTTTAAGAGCTTTTCTTATCGTTATATGAATTTCGCTTGCTTCATTCATTATTTCGAGAAATTTACTTATAATGCTATTTATTCCCTTCAAAACAGCAATTTCATGAGCGGATGGTTTCCTTAGATAAAGAGAGGAAAGTTTTTTCGCCAATAGATTTTTTTTGGCTTCTATTTCTTTGATGGAATTTTCAAACTCTGCTCTGAATTGTAGTATCCTCGATTCTAAGGCTATCTCTGGAGCTATAGCGGAGTATTTCTCTCCTTTAATTACAAACCCCTTAGCTCCGAGACTTTTCAATGTATCGTAGATTCTCGGCAATGGCACCTTTGCATGCTCCGAGATTTGCTTGGGGGTCATGCTCTCTCGCAGTAAAGCTAAGTATACCCTCGCTTCATAGGAATTTAGGTTGAAAGCCTTAAGCTCCTCCTCCAGCTTCATTTTCTTCTCCTCAAATGATAGATTACAAGAGGTATTGCTCCGATAGCTGTGCATGTCTCGAGAGGGATACCTTTCATAGTTATATCTAAGTGATATTTTGCTTTATCTTTTATTTCTTTTGGCAAACCTTTTCTTCCCAGCCCTATTATTAAACATATTGAGTTTTTTTCAAGCAATCTTGCTACGTTATTAGGCGAGATACTTTTTTCCTTCTTAGGCTTTGAGGTTGTCGCAATAGCTATGCCAAACTGCGGAGGTAAAGCTTTCATAACATGAAATTTTTCGCCCTTTAGAAAAGTTATGTCGAGCGTAGTATCTTTAACCTTCTCAATAACTTCTTCCTTACTTTTAACAGGAAAATCTAAGAGAATAAGATTGCCTTCGCAGGCTTTAGCTATTGGAGAAGCCCTCGCAATTGCTCTTTTATGGGCTTCGTGCCATCTTAGCTTATCGTAGGTGTTGTAAAGTGCGAGGTTTATTCGGTGCATACATATTTAAATTTTTATATAGAATATAAAAATTTAGAATGGATAAAATTGAAAAATTGATAAGAAAAAAAGGCAAGGAAAAAATTGTTTCAATAACCGCATATGATTATGCCTTCGCAAAGATAGTGGATGAAGTGAGATTCGATTTTATCCTCGTCGGGGATTCCTTGGCGATGGTTGTCCTTGGTTACGATTCGCCTATATACGTTACTATGGAAGATATGCTAAGG
>CAZSVW010000211.1:0-1680 GCA_964610485.1 Candidatus Hydrothermarchaeota archaeon
CAACGCTTCTTGGAAGGCTTTCAATTTTTTTAGTTGGAGATACCTTTGCTCTTGTAGCGGCTTCTTTAACGTCAAAGGGTCTTATTCCATATTTTTTGAGGTCTCTTACTATAGTATCTTCAGATACGGCAACTCCAAGCTCGGAGATAAGATCTTTGGTGTCTATACCATAAAGTTTTGCAACTTCTTTCAGAGTCATGGATTGAAGCTCTCTACCAGAAATATGTGGAAGTTCGCCTTCTTCTGCTTCAGAGTCTGAAGCAGAAGATTCGTAAGTTACATCTCTAACTATAGCGCCGTATTTTGGGCAGGGCCTTATTATCCTAAGCTTGGCATCCTTGCTTAGAATTTTTGCCTTTAGCGTTTTTTGATAGGTATATTCTTCAATTTTTTCCCAGGGAGTTTCCGAGATTTTTTCAAGGTCATAAAGCTCTATCTTTGTATCTTCTATTGTAATCTTGCAATTTTCTTTGCAGATTTGATGAATCGTGATGGTGAAGGTTATCTCATCGCCTATCTCACCCTCGATAAATTTTGGCTCTACTTCTATTTCCTCTTCAGGAGTTATGGAATATACAATGGGGGAGAATAGCAAAAAAATGGGCAATAAAATAGAATATCCTTTCATATCAACCAACTACTTTCATTTTCTGAGCTTTTCATATGCAATCTCAGCAGCCTTTCTGCCAGACATTAGCATAGCTCCAAAGGTGGGACCCATTCTCGGAAGACCATGCACTGTAGAAACAGCCATGCCGGTAGCTATTAACCCGGGAAAAACCTCTCCGGTTTTCTCAACCAAGGCATCTTCGCTCTTCTCTATCCACATAGCTCCATAGCCAAGAGTGGTTACTAAGCCACGTCTAACTAAATGCCCCACAACCTCCGCATCATGTCCCGTTGCATCTATTGTAATCTCTGATTCGATCGCAATAGGGTCTAAGCAAGCAACAGGCTTTGGAAGAAAGTCGATGGCTGAGAAGTTTATAACCACTCCACAAACCTTATTTTTTTTGAGAATTACATCTTCAACCTTGGTTAAGCTAAGTATTTTAACCCCAGCTTCACACGCTTTTGTTATAAGCTTTGCACATGCATAGGGAGCACTGGCGATGAAAAGGTTATCGTTATACTTCTCATACTTTATTCCAAGTTCGTCGAGGATTTTCTCACTGGGTTTTCTAAAAGTAGCAAAATTCATGAAGTATCCCCCTCCCCAGAAACCACCACCTAAGTAATTATTTTTCTCTATAACGAGAGTTTTAACTTTTTTTCTCGCAAGCTCATAACCAGCAAGCAATCCACTTGGACCCGAGCCTACTATGACAACCTCACATTCTACAACGTCTAAAAGCTCCTCCGAGAACCTTTTAACAATGGCTCGCGAAACCTCTTTCTCCCCAACTTTACTGAAAATCATTTTCTGCCTCCTCTATCAATAAAAGGATTTTTTTTACTAAACTATAAGCATCTTCACCAAATAAAACAATAATGTCTTCCTTTCCAACGGCTCCAAAACTATAGATAGCATCTAACTTTTTCTCCCTCTTCAAAGCTTCCCTGACCTTCCATTGGGTGGAGAGGTTTTCCTTTTTTGAAACTTCCTTTGGCTCTTTGCTTCTGTCGATCTCAACAAGCTTCATCTTACTCTTTAAATATCTTGCAAACTCTTTATCCCCT
>CAZSVW010000212.1:0-1667 GCA_964610485.1 Candidatus Hydrothermarchaeota archaeon
ATATGGAATGCCTCCTCATGGGGGCTTTG
Source organism: Candidatus Hydrothermarchaeota archaeon (assembly GCA_964610485.1). Taxonomy (GTDB): domain Archaea; phylum Hydrothermarchaeota; class Hydrothermarchaeia; order Hydrothermarchaeales; family CAZSVW01; genus CAZSVW01. The sequence continues at coordinate 30 of CAZSVW010000212.1, forward strand.
GCTTTGGAATAGAGAGGTTTTTAATGCTCCTCCTAAATCTATCAAATATAAGGGAAGCAGTGCTCTTTCCAAGGGATAGGAGGAGACTTATACCCTAAAAACCTTTAAATAATCGAAAGTCATTTAGTTTTCCATAATGAAGATAAGAATTGCAAAGAAGAGAGCATCAAAAGCTTTCAAAATAGCGGGGAATATACAAAAAATTTTAAATGAGAATCTGGAAAAATTTTCCTCAGGGTATTTGAGGATAACAACCTTAGTGAAGGGTAGAATTTCAGATTATTATATTTTTTTCATGAACCGAAGTATAGTGGGAGCTTATGGAGAAATTGAAGATGAAGGATTTGTGTATGGAAAAGAAGCAGAAAAAATGTGTATGACTGTTGAAAATGGGATAGCTGTACTTTACTCTGTTGATAAAGGAGAGATAAGCAGTATCATTAAAAATTATCCATTTATAAGGGTCGAAGAAAAGACTAAAAGAGAGATTGCCAAGGTTTCTGATGGAGGATCAGAATATAGAAAAAGAATATTAGAAAAATACGGGATAAGAGAACCAGATGAAAGGCAGATTGAGAGAATATTGAAGTGTTATAAAGAGGGGTGACTCAATGGAAGACCTAATTATAAATAGAATTGTAAAGGATGTGAGCGAATTAGAAGGGGTAAGAGGCGTACTGATTTCTACACCAGCTGGAGTTCCAATAGTTAAAAAAGTTGAAAAAGAAAATGCGGAAGAAATTGGAACAATCTGTGTTACATTGAAAGTGACTGGTGAAGAACTCTTAAAATCCATGAAATTGGGAGAATTCAACGAAGCTGTGCTTGAGTGTGAAAAATACAAACTCTTAGTTTTGCCTTATAAAGATTTCGTTATAGGTATAATTGTGGATAAAAAAGCATCACTTTATCTAATCAAGAAAGGTCTTTTTCCTATATTAGAAGAAAGCGAGTTAATCGAGGAAGCTGAATGAAGGAAATTCTAGATTCATTAAAAACAAGTATCGACGGTATTATAGAGATTTTCTTAATGGATACTAAAGGAAACATTTTTGCATCTAATATATCCGAATTGTTGGAGAAAGAAATTAAAAAAGTAGCATCAAGCATTTCTCTTTTTATTACGCTAATATCTGATAAGTTGGATGTAGATAGACTTGATTTTTTATCCAGTGAGGGTGCTATACTGGTAGTTATAAGGAACAACTTTGCTTTAGTATGTATTACCTCAAGGAAAGCGAATTTGGATTTCTTGTATTTACTTGGGAGGCAATGTTTGAGACTGATAGAGGGGAATAAAAGTTGAGGTACTGCCTTGTTCTCCATTTGGGGGAGAGTAAGAAAATTAGGGTAGGAAAATTAGGAGAATTCGTTTTCCCTTCAGGTTACTATGTGTATACGGGATCGGCAAAAAATTCAATTAATAGCAGAATATCTCGGCATTTGAGAAAAGAAAAAAGAAAACATTGGCATATAGATTACTTTTTGGAGGAATCTAAGGTTATTCTAGTATTTATCACAAACAAATATGGAGAATGCGAGCTAAATGAAAAAGTTTTTGAGATCGGAAAAGGAAAGAGGGTGGCAAAGGGTTTCGGGTCTTCTGATTGCAAATGTGAATCCCACTTGGCTTTGATA
>CAZSVW010000213.1:0-1656 GCA_964610485.1 Candidatus Hydrothermarchaeota archaeon
AGAAGGTATTTGTAGCGGATATAACAAAAGCTAAGAACCTGATTGGCTGGCAGCCAAAGGTAAGCCTAGAAGAGGGAATAGTAAGAACGTATCAATGGTATTTTGAGATAGTAAAATGATAAGATTCTTAAAACGAGTCATAAGGAAGACATTCAATCTTATTGGATTGGATATCGTTAAAATGTCCAAAAGTCCAAGGCACACGCTTTTAGGATTAAGAAATTTACCTATCAGGACAATCATTGATGTAGGAGCTAATACCGGCCAATTTGCAAAAATGATATTAGATGTTTTTCCTGAGGCATATATCTATTCCTTTGAGCCTCTACCTAAGCCTTTTGGGGAATTAAGGAAATGGGCAATGCAACAAAAGGAAAGAGTTAAGGTATTTAATCTGGCTTTGGGAGATACTGAGGGAGAGATTGAGATGTTTAGCCATATTGAATATAGTCCATCTTCATCCTTCTTGAAAACAACTAATGTTTGTGAGGAGCTTTACCCATTTACCCAAAAACAAATTCCTGTTCCGGTAAAACTAACAACTCTGGACAATTGGGTTAAGAGTCTATCAATTCCTCTTGCCCCTGAGATACTCATCAAATTAGATGTTCAGGGATATGAGGATAGAGTCATAAGGGGGGGGAAGAAAACGTTTATGATGGCAAGCGCTTGTATTTTAGAGGTTAACTTAGATAACTTATATGATAAGCAAGCCACATTTAATGATATTACTCTTCTTCTTTATGATCTTGGATACCGTTATGCTGGAAATCTGGATCAGGTATGTGCTAATGACGGACATGTAATATACATTGATGCGGTTTTTGTGAAATAAAGAGAATGTGGTAAAAAAAGAATACTTTATCCTCTTTAAAGGGATTTAATGTGACTATCCAAAAAATTAGATTATTGACTCACAAATACCCTACTTTCAAGAAACTATTATATCCGGCAATAGTGATAAGACGTTTTTTTCTCCAAAAGAAATTCAGCTACCAGAAAAAAATATATGAGCATTTATGTGAGCTTCTGGTCGAAGATCCAGTCATAAAGGTAGATGAGTTTGAAGGAATATTTACTGTAGATTCTAGGTCAGATTTGTTTAAACGTCTCCTTCTACATAAAGCGTATGAGCCTTCCCTGGTTAAGCTTGCCCTTAAATATCTTAATAAGGATCGGGATGTAATAGATATTGGGGCTAACATAGGATTCTATACAGTTTTATTTGCTAAAAATCTGAATAGTGGGAAAGTCTTATCAATTGAACCAACGAAGAATGCGTTTCAAAGACTTTTAAAGAATATTAAATTAAATCAAGTTGAGGATAAGGTAATTTTGTTTGAAGGAGCTGTTTTAAATTATATCGGAACAACGAAAATTAAAATTGTAGAGGGTAAGGAGGAATACTCTACCCTGGGTAGCCTAAGTCATCCATCTATTTCAAAAAAGAGATATATTTTACAAGAAGTAAAGACTAAAACCATCGATGAATTAGTTGACCAATATTCCCTTGACCCAGGGTTCATGAAAGTTGATGTAGAAGGAATGGAGCATCTTGTTTTTGATGGTTCTAAAGATGTTTTGAAAACTAAGAGACCTGTTATTCTATCTGAGTTGTCCGATTATTTATTAAAGAAAAATGGCTCTTCAGCAATA
>CAZSVW010000214.1:0-1643 GCA_964610485.1 Candidatus Hydrothermarchaeota archaeon
CAGGTCAACCATGGCTCTTACTCCATACCTGGTTTTTGTGGAAAATCTCATTTTTTTCTCCTGTTTTGTATTTCCTTCCACTTTTTCTCACCAATACATTCCTTCGCAAATCTACACCAGTCAATACACGATGGGATTTCTCTGTAAATAAATGTCTTACATTCTGGGCATTTAACTCTAACCTCATCTGAAAAAATTTCCACTTCATAACCACACTCTGGACATTTCTTTAACTCTGATTTCAAAAACCTACTATCCTGTCCAGGACACTTCATCTATTTCTCCTTTCAACTTCCAAGTATTTCAGCAATATCCTTCTCTGGTTCACCAATTAATTTTATATTGTAATTATCAACAAGAATTTTCAGAATATCCTCGTTTATCCAGGCAGGGATTATTGGACCCAGATATATATTCTTAATTCCCAGATAAAGCAAAGTCCACAAAATTGCAACTGCTTTCTGTTCCATCCACATCAAAATTAAAGAGAGAGGAAGATTATTGACATCTGTTTGGAAAAGTTCAGCAAGGGCAGTTGCTATTTCAATTGCAACAACTGAATCATTACACTGACCAAGGTCAATCAATCTCGGTATCCCCTCTATATCTCCAAGTTGCAGGTCATTTATTCTGTATTTACCACAGGCAAGAGTTAAAACCACAGTGTCTTCTGGCAGTTTCTCCACAAATTCTCTATAATAGGCATCTCTTTTCAACGGGGCATCACAACCACCCACAAGAAAGAAATGTTTTATTTTACCATCCTCAACAAGTTTTTTAATTTTATCTTTCAGGGAAAGAATTGTTGATGTTGAAAAACCAGTTGTAAGAGTAAATTTGCCTTCTTCTTCCTCAAGTTCTGGTAATGATTTAGCAAGTTCAATTATTTCTGAATAATCATATCCATCTATATGTTTCACTCCGGGAAGTCCAACAACTCCAGTTGTGAAAACTCTATCTCTGTAATCATCTTTTGGAATTAAAGCACAATTTGAAGTTATAAGAACAGGAACTTTATATTTTGAAAATAATTCTCTCTGGTCAAACCATGCTTTCCCGAGATTACCGGCAAGATGAGGGTATTTTTTCAACTCTGGATAACCGTGAGCGGGTAAAAGTTCTGAATGAGTATATATATTAATTCCTTTCCCTTCCGTCTGCTTAAGCAATTCCTCAACTGCTTTTAAACTGTGCCCTGTTACAATTATTCCGTGCCCTTTCCGTGTTCCTGTGAAGACCTCTGTTGGTTCTGGTTCTCCATAATTTTCAATATGCGCCCTTTTCAAAAGTTTCATCACCTTTAAATTCATTTCCCCTGCCTTTAAAGCAAATTTTACAAATCTTTCAGGGTCAAAATTCACATTTGTGAGAGTTGAATAAAATGCTTCCTCTAAAAAGGTATTTATTTCATCATCACTGACACCGAATTCTTTCAAATGTGTCGCATAAGCAGAAATCCCCTTTATTGCAAAAAGCAAGTTATCCTGCAATCTTGCAACTGTGGGTTTCTTCCCGCAAACACCAGAAATAGTGCAACCAGTCCCTTTTGCCGTCTGACTGCACTGATAACAAAACATTCCAAAATCTTTCATTTTTCTCCCCTTTTATTATAATTATTATCATTTTAGTAAAAATTATACCTT
>CAZSVW010000215.1:0-1627 GCA_964610485.1 Candidatus Hydrothermarchaeota archaeon
GCCACTTTATATGCCAATTTAAGGGACGGATTGTACTTCCCTTTCTCCAAGAAAACGATGGTCTCTCTCCTAACCCCCACTTTTTTTGCCAACTCTTCCTGCGTCATATTGTATTTTGCTCTAAATTCCTTAATCCTCGTCCTCATTTCAATCCCCTTTTGGAAAAGTAAAACCTCAACAAAACCCATGAATAGATTCCGATGAGCAAGGAGATTTCATACATCTCTCTCAAATTCACCTTAAGTATCCCATAAAAATCGATCCAAAAAATGATAGATAAAGATAAAACGGTTATCCAGAAGGCATAGTGCCCAGCTTTATCATTTATCCTTTCTATTCTCTCATCGATGATGGTTTCCGTCTCCGGTTTTCTTGTGTAGTAAATATTTGAAATAAGTAAAAGAACCCCTCCCAAGATTAGCCCGCCACCCAAAGGATAAATATTAAGCAACCAGAGCAAAATACCGACAAGAATCATCGTAATACCAACACAAAACCCGCTTCTATTCTTTTCTACTCTCATTTTTTACCAACCTATTCCAAGTTTTTTCCGGAGTAGTATCCATAGAAACTCATGTAAAGAATCAACAAAGCACACGCCGAAAAAGCCAGCGTATATCCAACTTCTATATGCTTGTTTAGCGCTATCAATGTTGTGCCGACCAATGCTGCACCAGTTACAAAAACTTCGTATGTTCTTCTCGATGCCTTCTCGCTTATTCTGTGGGTTCTTTCATCCTCCATAACCTCTTTAACACCTCTCTTACCAAATGTTATCAAAACTATTCCCACACCAAATGCAATCACCGGCAATAATGCATTTCCCTCGGATACTCCATATCCAACTATCGCTCCCATTATCGCACATACCAAGGCCGCATATATTGCAAATTGCTTCCGATTCATTTTTCTCACCTCCCTATTGTTATGTATTTCTAACATTATGTTAGATATATATAACATTTGAGTATTTAAAAATTTTCGACTTAGTTGAATGAACTCAAATTAGTGAGCGGCGGGCATTACATATAACTTTCAGAAGTGCAAAATTTTTCTGAAAGAAATTTTGAGTTTTCAGGGGTTAGCAAATTTCATATGTTCGGTACAGCGAACTCACAATATCTTTTAATCGGACATTCTTCGCATTTGGGATTTCGTGCCCTGCAAATTCGCCTTCCAAATTCTATCAGTATCAGATGGGTTTTCGTTCTTTGTGCTGGTGGTATCTCAGATTCGAGTTTCGCTCTCAAACTTTCGTAGTCATCTTTTTCATTGGCTATCCCCAACCTTTTCATTATTCTGAAAATGTGAACGTCAATGGGTAGAACCTGTTCTCCCTTGACCGCCATTAAAAAGACATCCGCGGTTTTCGGACCAATTCCCTTTATTGCTATCAGTTTTTTCTTTGCCTCGTCATAGGGAAGGTTCAATATTTTATCCAACTTTCCATCGTATTTTTCAACCAAATCCTTGGCGATATTTTTAATTCTCCCGGCTCTGACTCTATACAGACCCGCCGGTTTAATAGCCTTCTCAATCTCTTTCACATTCGCCTTTGCCACATCTTCAATGCGGTTAAACCTCTCGGCAAATCTCTCGATGGCAGTTTTCACGTTCTTCCAGTATG
>CAZSVW010000216.1:0-1591 GCA_964610485.1 Candidatus Hydrothermarchaeota archaeon
TAACGATAATAAAAGGTCTAATGGAACTTGGACTTGAAGAAGATGACAAGAATAAAAGACAAGAATATTTGAAAAGAGGATTTAAAGCATTGAACAGACTTATCAGACTGATAGATAATCTAGTAGAAGCTTCTAGAATCCAAAAAAGAGAATATAAGCTGAATATAGAAAAAATAAATTTGATAGACCCAATATTGATTGTATTAAATGAAATAAAACAAAGAGCCAAGGAAAAAGGGATAGAAATCGATATTGATGTAGATGATGAACTTTGCGTTTTGGCTGATCCAAGATATCTGTATAAAGTGCTATATGAGCTTATGGATAATGCTATAAAGTTCAATAGAAAGGGTGGCAAAGTGAGAATTACGGCTTGCAAAAAAGAAGATGGTGTTGAGGTTTGCATTTTTGATTCAGGAATAGGGATCAGAAAAGAATGCATAGGCAAGATTTTTGATAAATTCTATCAATCCGAAGTAGGCTCTGCCAGAAGGTTCGATGGAATGGGAATGGGGCTAGCTATATGTAAAGAAATAGTAGAAGCACACGGCGGGAGAATATGGGCTGAAAGTTGTCCGGAGAAGGGGACCAAATTCTATTTCACTCTCCCGTACTAAGAAGCGGCTTGACTATTATCTTTCTAGTTCTTGGACCATCAAGCTCTACCAAAAAAATTCTCTGCCAGCTTCCGAGCTCTAGCCTTCTATTACTGACGGGAACAACGAGAGAGGAGGAAAGCAGTATTGCGCGTAGGTGAGAATCCGCATTGTTGTCTATTCTATTATGCTCGTATTCTCTCCCTTCGGGGACAAGCTCTTTCATGATTTTCTTAAAATCTTTGAGCAATCCCGTCTCTTTTTCATTTACCATCAGGGCTGTAGTGGTATGTTTGGTAAATATTAGCACCGCTCCTTCATCCAAATCAAAATCTTCCAAAAGTTTCTGCACCTCGTAGGTTATATCAACCAACTCAAATCTTTCATTTGTAGAAATAGATATCTCGCCCATACCATAATTTTATATTTCAGGAGTTAAAACTTTTTTCATTCTTTTGTTAAATATGAATCTCCCTAATTTTATCCTCTCTTATAACTATAAATTTTCTATCAAATTTTATCTTAGATTCGATTAAAATCCATTTTAAAAATTCAAATATGTATTCAACCGATTTTGGACGGATCCTCAGAAGAATAATTCCATGAGGTTTAATTGATTTTCTAAAAATAATTTCTCCAAAATCTTTGTCAAAAGTTATTATAATTGCGTTCTCTTTAAATGCTAATTATTTCTTCATCTTTTAGTCCAACAGAAATGTCAACAACTGATTTTATATCTATACCTTCTTTTTTAAGCTTTTCAATTACTTTTAATGGGATGTTTTCATCAGCTATGAACCTCATACTTTTTGGGTGGGAGATATAGTCTTTCTTCCTTTAATATGCTTGTAGCATAGGCAATAGCCTCTAATATATCCTCTTTTTTAAGTTGAGGATAGTTCTCAAGGATTTCCTCATAGCTCCAACCATTCGCAAGAAGTTCGAGAATAAACTCAACTGTTATACGAGTTCCTTTGATTACAGGTTTTCCACCG
>CAZSVW010000217.1:0-1549 GCA_964610485.1 Candidatus Hydrothermarchaeota archaeon
TAGAAAGAAATCGGCAATGACCGTGTTTCTTGCGGCTGCTGTTGGGCTTAACAATTGGTCTCTAATAGAAATTGTGGCTTTTTCCATTTCTTTTACGGTTTTTTCAGCTTCTTCTCTCCCTTTTTCAGTTAGTTCATACCTGTTTTCTTCGTTTAGCTTTAACATACCCTGTTCAATTAGGCTTTCGCATTCCAGCTGGACGTTAATTTGTTGTTCATGTTTTTCACGCCATTTTTTCATCCTTGCAGAATAATTCTCTTTGGGTTGATAGCCAAACCAGGAAAGAAAACTAAATATCTTTTTCTCTATTTCCTCATGCAGGTTATATCCAAATCCATGAAAATGGTAGAGAGAGGTAAAGGTTCTTTCTTCCAACTCTTTTAAACTCAACGAGCTCTCTTTCAGTAAAGCTGTCAGAATATATTTTTGGAAATCACTACGCCGGTGTTTTCTAGCTCTTTTCAAATTTAACACCCTATTGGTTTTCTCTCCGAAGGAAAATAAGCCGTTTGAGGTCACAGTGTCCAACAATTTCTTTTCTAACCACCATGACTTCGGAAGAGATAAAACTCCTTCTGCTTTTATCATGGACATTTTCTTCGCCTTTATAGATATACTTGCCCTCTTCTACCTTAATCATTCAAATCATCCTTAACATATTAGCCATGCAAAGATACCTGTCATACTATCCCTACCTATTTAAATCTTATAGTCATTATAAAGTCAATATGGTTGACCCTTATTTCCACTAGGAATTTTTCTAGGGCAGGAAGTTAGGTTCACACATACGTTTATATTTTTTGGTTTCTGCTTGAACCAGATAGGATCGAAGTTGTATTTGAAGATATATTACCCTCGTCTGTCTAGAAGTTATAATGACATAGGTTTTTAAATATGGTAGCATCTTGGAAAGCGATTGGTGGTAAACCCCCAGAAATGTCAGAGGAAAGGATTTGGGAAGGAATGTGAAGTAGAGGTCAAAACATGTCTTTTCTGAAATTCTTTGAGAATTCAAGGACTTCGCTGACGGCTGTAACATTTCTTGTGAGAAACTAAAACCTTCATTTTTACAAGAGGTCGTTATAGCTATTAATAATCAATGTTCTTGGTTCCATAAGGTCAATTAACTTCATTAAGAAACCTTTGCACTTTCTCAGGATTATTAAGATTAACTCTATTCCTAACCAGAGATTTTAACGCCTTCTTCACTTTCTTCTTAATAGTTGTATGGTTCAACTATTTGCTTGTTAAAAGATAATTTAAGAAATAGAGAGTTCTAATGCACATTATTGGTGCGGAGGGTTAGGTTTATACACTCGTTTTGAACCCTCGAATAGATTAAATAAAGGATTAACTGGACGGTATCTACACTTAATTAGGTGCGAGTTCTTTTATCTCCTTATTCTTTACCAGAAGGCTGGAAGCTGGATTAGGGCTATTATTTAAATCTTGAAGTAATTCTAAATTGGCTGGATGAAATAAAAACTTGCCACCAAAATTTTTGGCTGCTTCATCCAAGGGAGCGAAGCGATAATGACGCTTATGCGCG
>CAZSVW010000218.1:0-1538 GCA_964610485.1 Candidatus Hydrothermarchaeota archaeon
GTCCATCTTGGATGTATAGCGCAACAGCAGATAACAGCGGACATACGGCTACGCTACGCTCTGCCAAAATTCAGCATAGCCGAACTTCGCATGTCCGCAAAACGTTAGACGACATTGCAGGTGAAGATTATGGATGATGAGATAAAAATAGAAGATATAGAAACTCTTAGGGTTCAAGAGAAAAAGTTTAAAACATGTCTTTCCTCTATAAAAGAGGCAGTGAAGAGGATTTGGAATAATCCCTTTCTTGATCATTATACAAAACATGATATAAATCATTCTCATGAAGTTATCAAATTTCTTGATAAAATTCTTAAATGCGGTAATTGCACACTAAACGAACATGAACGTTTTATCCTTCTCGCAGCAGCATATCTTCATGATATTGGTATGCAGTTCCCAACATACGCTGGTTTACCCCGCAAAATCAAAGAAGATTATACTGCTAAAGAAAAGGAAAAGGTGAGAGAGAAACATCATGAAATTAGTGCAAAAATTATACTTGACTCTGTTTTGCCTAAATCGTCAATTTCATTAGGACTGGAAATGTGCAAAGATCGATATCCTGATTTTATAGCCACTGTTTCAAAATACCACAGAAAATTATCACTCGAGGCTGAAGAATTGCAAAATACCTCCATAGCTGGAGAAACCATAAGATTACGCCTTTTGGCAGCTCTTCTCAGGCTTGCTGACGCATTAGACCAGACTTATGAGAGGGTGAATCTGGAACTATTGGAGCAGTGGGATATTCCATTTGAAAGTAAGGTATATTGGTATTTGCACTACTATGTTCAAAGCGTTGACATAGACAAAAATGGATGTATTAAAGTATGGCTCGGGTTACCGGAGAAGTATAAAAAAGACAATAAAATAATTAGATTTTTTGAGAACAAAGTTAAAGAAACGATAAAAAGACATCTTTCAGATGTTTATAAGATACTTTGGCAACATGACATAAAGCTTTATAATCCAGAAGAAAGTCCAGAAATAAAGATTAATTATTTTAGAGCAATTAAGCTCCTGCCAGATGACCTGCTCAAATATATTAAAACTGCTCAAAAGATTGCCGATGAGGAAGAACTAACTATCAAAACTGGCGTTGTTTGGTACATTGATGGGATACCCTATTCTGATAACGTTAAGCTTGTAAAATGCTTAGGTACAATATTTAGCTTTGTAGAAGAGGAGAACTATCTAAAGGCAGTTAAGGAGGTAGAGAAGGGGAGAGCTCTCGTAATGAACCCCCTAGACAAGATTACATTCTCGATTATTGCGGGGAACATTTACTATATTACAGGTAACTTGAATGACGCAAAGAGATATTATGAAGATGCCATAAATTTCTCTGAGAGAGAAGACCTTAAAGAAGTCCGTAAAAAAGCCGTACTCCAAGCGCGGTCAGCAGCTTTAGGAAACATAGGTTTGATTTATAGTGATAAAGGGGATTTAGATAAAGCCCTCGAATATCATCAGCAAGCATTGAAGATAGACAGAGATATAGGCTACAAACTGGGTGAAGCTAACCAATTAGGAAA
>CAZSVW010000219.1:0-1538 GCA_964610485.1 Candidatus Hydrothermarchaeota archaeon
TGCAACCGCTAAGGGAAATATAATTTCAATGCAGACTAGGCAAGGGGAATACCTCCAGCTCGCAATCTCCACGGACTGTTCTGGAATATATTCTCTTGGAGCATTTACACTTATGGTACTGCTGGTCGTACTCACTTATAGGGAAAGGCTAACTCCTAGGGCTTATTCAATTATCCTACTAGGATATCTTGGAACTTATCTGGAAAATCTGATAAGGATAACATTGATATGCTATAGCGGTTACTATTTCGGGTGGAATGGAGTAACCATACAGGCTCATAATCATATAGGATGGATAACATTCGGGTTATGGATGGTGATTTTCTGGTATTTCCTCTTTCCCCGTTTTCTCAAGAGCATTGAAGATGAGGGAGAAAAAAGCTATTGTTCCAAAGTAAATTAGAAGAGCCATACCGTATTTGGAGACCAGTGGATTAGATGGCCTGCCAAATAGATTCAGCTCCAGAGGGGGAAGCATGTACAGTTTTTTGGATAGGGGATAAAATAGAGGAACACCATACATGCCGTACACCATGTCAAATGGGATGTGATTAAAGAGCATTATTGTAAAAGTTATGCAAAGGTATCCGAGTTGTCTGTTTCTTTTTAGTACCACCGCAGAGAGTAATAGGGGGATGAGTAGAGTCATAAAAAGATTATGGAAAGGTGAAATTTGGTTTGTGGTGATGAAGTGGTCAAGATCAACAGCTTGTGATAGCAGAGATAAGAATAATATCTTGCTCAAGTCTATCCTAGCTTTAATACTGGCCAGGAAGACATATCCTCCAATTAAGCATAAGATAAAGTGAGATAGAAAATCCAACCTCGTTCACCCCTCATATTCTGAGTGCAATAAGGCATGAGATTGTTGTGAGAGCATAGGTAAATAGCGTTGCTTGCCTTTCGGTCACTCTAAAATAATACGGTAGGACCCATTTTAGGGTTAGGGGATTTGGGACCTCTAGTGTTCCGTCTTCCCTAGTTCTTCCAAATTTCACATGGGGCACTTTCTTTATCCTCCAATACACGTACATCAAAAAATTCACAACATGAGGCAGAAGCATAATAAACCCTATGAACTCGAGTTTTTTCAGCACGATTACTATACCTATCACAGCACCTAGCGTAAGCGAGCCTATATCTCCCTCAAATATCTTACTTGGGTAGGTATTGTAGTAGAAAAATGCGAGAGCTACTCCTAAAAATGGAAAAACAAAGCTTAGTCCTCCTAAGTCTCCTTCGGAAATGCACTTAATCAGGAGAGCGGTTAGAACTATTATCCCATTCCCTGAGGATAGACCGTTGAATCCAGAATGCATGTTTACTAGGTTTGCAGTGACCATTATATACATTGGGAGAATCAGATACTTGAAGAGATATCCCAGTTCTATGCTACCAAGTAGTGGTAGGTAGACGGTGGTATCGTGGACTACATAAATTAGGGGGAAGGAAAAAAAGAAGGGATAAACTATTTTTGCCAGATGTCCGGGTGCTATTAAATCATCAAGAGCCCCAAAAAAAGCATATAACCCTATGAC
>CAZSVW010000220.1:0-1531 GCA_964610485.1 Candidatus Hydrothermarchaeota archaeon
ATCTCTATGTCCGCAGGCTAAGCAGAGGAATTCTCTATCGTTGACCTCGGTCTTCCTAGAACCTTATTGCATCATTGACATCAACTTTTAGTGTTGGCATATTTACAAGGGCTGTTAGCACATATAGGTAATTTACCCGCCTCCCCTTGCGTATCCCCACGCTTACGCATGGGTCTTGCAAGCAACGGAAAGATAAAAATTTAAATAAAAAAGTTTTAAGGAGTGAATTTATAACTATGAAAATCGATGAGGAAGGTAATATCGGGATTATTGGAGTTTTCCGTCATTTTTCTTCTGTTGCTTCTTTTTCTTTTCACCCATAAGCTGGACATTGAGATGATTTTTTCTGAAACCTCTAAATGTTTATGGGAAATGAAGATAAGTTACGCTTTTTTTGCTTTCGCACTATACATCATAAGCGTAATTGTGGTGGCTACAAGATGGAAAGCTGTACTCAAAGCTTTGGGTTATGATATCGAGGTTCGTTCTCTCGTACCTGTGATTTTTGGTTCAATTTTTATTAATAATTTCACTCCAGCTAGTAGGATGGGAGGGGAGCCTCTCAGAGTATTATGGCTGGCAAAACAGTTTAAAATAAGAAAAAAAGAAGCCTTTTTATCCATAATATATGAAAGGGGAATAGAAGCAATTCCCGTACTTTTTCTGTTGATCATAGCAATTTATTTCAATTTTCCTCAAATTTTCAGGAAATATGTATTCAGGCTCTTTCCTTTCTTTATTTTCATAGGTATTGCACCGATAGCATGCTATCCCCTAAGATCGAGGTTCGCTAAAACTTTAGAAAGGTACGGTTTTTCAAGATTTCCAAGAGAGGCCTTTTTCCCTACGCTTTTTTTCTCTAGTCTAATGTGGGTCATGGATGTGTTGAGATTTAAAGTAGTTACTTTGGCATTTGACGTTTATCTCCCTATCCACGTAATTGCGCTCCTTTCTATAGGATATCTCTTTTTAGGAATAGTACCGCTTACTCTTGGAGGAATGGGCATTGTAGAAGGAGGATTAATTTCTCTATTGCTTACCTTTGGAATACCCGTTGGGAAGGCTATTGGAATAGTCGCACTGGAGAGAGTTATTTCATATGGGATAAGTAGTCTAATTGGCGCCGTTTCTCTTTTCTATTTTGGAGGAATGGAAGCATGGAAAAGTATAAAATCGCAATAGTCAGCGATTGGTATTATCCAAAGATAGGAGGGATAGAATATTCGATAGATGCCCTTTCTAAGAATTTAAAGAAGAAAGGCCATGAGGTTCACATTATCACTAGGGAGTATAACGGTTGCAATACGACAAAAGAGGAAGGAATAGTAAAAAGAATTAAGGTGAAATCTTTTGTGAAGAATGGCAGATTTCTTCGTCCAAGTGCTTACGGTAAGTTATTTGAAATGTTAAAAAGTGAAAGCTACGACATTGTTCATGCTCATGGTTTAGATTCTCCACTTGCAGTGGCTTCTCTTTTTTATTCAAAAAAATTGCATATTTATATCCGCTTTTAAAAGGGAATTGCGAATTG
>CAZSVW010000221.1:0-1523 GCA_964610485.1 Candidatus Hydrothermarchaeota archaeon
CCTGAAGATGTAGTATTGGAATTTGCGGTGGTAATAAGACCTTCGTTGAATTATTCTCTATATAATATAGGAAGAAGAGAATTGCAGTTTAAAGTATTAAAGAACGAGTTGGTGAGTTATGGAATGCACGAGTCGGAGGCGTTAGCGGTCCCTGCAACTGGGCTGGTGATAAAGAGGGCAGGTGCTTTAACTTATCGGAGAGTGCTGTTAATAAACGAGTTCATAACAATACTGGAAGAAAAAGAAATTGGACTGGGATTCAACGAAATTAGTGGTATGAGGAGCAAAAGCATGAGTAATTTAAAAAGGTTTATGCGGGATTTGAGTGAGATAATAGAGTTTTACACGACATTTGGAGTGAAGGACACAAAACATGTCAGAGATGGGAAAATATATGAAAGATATGTGGAGGTCTATAAATATTATAGGGTATTTAGGAAGGAGGTATTAGAGGACCAAATATTGAGTTGGGACCTATTTATGGACCTTGTATTTAAGAAAGGCATAACAATAGACATGATAAAAATATGGACGGAGCAGATGGAGATCAAAGAATTAAAAAGGGCGGTCTATGAGATAAAAGGACAGGAAATAATATACGAGGACGAAGACATCGAGATATTAATTTTAGAATTATTTTGGGGGTTATGGAAAAAAGTTCCAAATAAAAAATTTCTGAAAAAAGAAAAGATCAGGGAGTATTGTAAAATAGAGGGTATAACACCTGAGTTGTTGCTGTATTTAAAGGTGTTCAAAGGTATTGATATATACAATTTTTATACCGAAAAATTTAGAGAAACAGATTTTGGAAATGATAGTTCGGTCTCGAGGTTAGTGGGCCATTTTATAAATACGTATTATAATTATTTTAAAGGGGGGTTTGATATGTTATATGAGTTTAGCCTGTTGAATCGGAGCGAATATGAATCTATCCAGGAAATGTTAGAGAATAAAGATAAAGTGAAAGAATTTTTCAAAAAATTTGTCAAAAAAGTGGCTGAAGTTTATGAAAAGGAACATAAAGATAATAGATTTGAGATGATAAGCCCGGAAATGGAGTCAGATGTATTGTCCACGCATATAATAGAATTGGACAATATAATAGGGGGCGGGTTTAGGTGTGGGAGCGTATATGAGTTCCAATTTAATGATTTTGGGGTAATGAGCAGATTTTTACATTATTTAATGGTCGCACTTCAGTTTAAAAAGAGAAAATATGGGACTTATTTAAAATTAAGGGACAATCCGAATATTCTAATGATAGAAACGGATAGATATTTTGATTTAAGGACGTTGAAGAGAGTAATTAAGTCGTTAAGGAGGGAGAAAGAATTACCGGAAACTAATATAATATTATTAGAGTTACATAATCTAAAAAGTTTAGAGGATGCAGCAATGAAGATTGAAGAGATAGTGAAAGAATATAAAATATCAGCGGTAATAATAAATAGATTGTCAGATATTGCATTTACAAGCTCGGAGATACCAGAGAATAAGGAGGAGAAATGGGAATATTATGATAA
>CAZSVW010000222.1:0-1516 GCA_964610485.1 Candidatus Hydrothermarchaeota archaeon
ATGTGGGTATACCTAAGTCCTCTTCTTTAAATCCACTTTTATGGGGAATTGCAACTATCCGATATAGTCTGCGTATGGATTCCTTTAAATCGACCTCTGCCCTCTTTAACTCTTTCTTGATCTCTTTTTTCTGTTCGTCAGAAAGGTTGATGTTTTGGAGTGGACCCACATTTTTAGACAGCTTCCGGGCATTCTTATATTCGCTTTCACCTTTTTCGTAGTTATGCTGCACGCTACAACTCATATATCTCTATAATACTCCTCAAAATCTAGACAAGGGAATGAGGTGGATGTTAGCCTGCTATCATGGAGACATATTAGCTTTGCTAACACACAGGGCTTATTATCTTTGACATCTGTTCCCCCTGTCCGTATAATGAAAAAATCCGTTAAAGAGGTCTGTTATGTCCAAAACTAGTCTCAATGTCATGCATGTCCAAAACAGTTGTCTTTATTTGAATTTGGACAGCATAAAATAAAATGAGAGGCTTGATTCTGGGAAAACAATCCGGTATAAATAATTTCAATGAGTTATGTTATTAAAAGATGGGAATTCTGTTTGCATAGGACAAACATGTGTTCAAATACTATTTTAAAATCTTGTTGATTGGGGAAAATCCTATTTTTCGAGGTCCCCTTTAGTTTTTAAAACCTAAATTCAGGAGGAAAAATGAATCATAGCGATAAAATCTGGAGAGATAAACATGGTGTCTGCCACGTTGAGGGCAAAAACAAGGCCGAAGTCTTTAGACTGATGGGGTATGCGCACGGAAAAGACAGAGGAGTGCAAATTATATTGATACGTATTCTGGGACAGGGCCGGGTATCTGAAATCCTTGATTCGAGTAATGAAACACTTGAAATCGACAAATTTTTCAGGCGCATGAACTGGACCGGCGCAACGTCATCAGAGATTGATAAATTGTCTCCTGAAGCAAAAGAAGTAATTGATGCATACTGCAAAGGCGTAAACAGGGCTTTTGCAGAAAAAATTCCATGGGAATTCAAACTTCTCAGGCTTAACCCTGAACCCTGGTGCACGGAAGATATGATTCTTATCTCACGGATGATAGGTTACCTTACCCTCGCACAGTCCCAGGGTGAAATGGAAAGACTGCTGATTGAATTGGTCCAGGCCGGTATGGATGAAGAAAGGCTGAATGAACTTTTCCCGGGCGTCCTTGGCGGGCTCGATATTGACCTTGTTAAAAAGATAGAACTTCAGGAACGACTCGTCTCCCCCACATCTCTCTGGAATATCGCTGTGCCATTGATGATGGCATCCAATAACTGGGCAGTTTCAGGAAAAAGGACCGCTTCAGGAAAACCGATTTTAGCAAATGATCCTCACCTGGAAGTCAACAGGCTTCCGAATATCTGGTATGAAATGGTACTCAAAACAAAAGGCCGATACGCAATGGGCGGAACCATGCCCGGGGTGCCGGCCCTTCTTGTCGGTCGAAATCCGGATCTCGCATGGAGTGCCACATATACGTTCATGGACAGCACGGATTCA